>JAUWZD010000104.1 GCA_030615505.1 Spirochaetales bacterium
ACGGTGACCACGGACCTCCAGGCATGGACAGTCAAAGCCGGTACAACAACCCCTGAGGCTGCAGGGAAAATCCACACGGATTTTAAAAAGGGATTCATACGGGCAGAGGTTTTCCACTATGATGACCTCCTCAAGGCCGGAAACGACCATCACGTAAGGGAAATGGGGCTGTTACGCTCTGAAGGCAAGGAGTACGTAGTACGGGACGGCGATATCATCCACTTTCTCTTCAACGTCTCGAAGTGATGTGAATTGTGCCTTATTCCCGCAGCAGCAGAACCGCCAGTGCCGGGGGTTTGCTGCCGCTTTCTATAGTCGTCTGGACGGCCGTTTTTACATATCCATAACCGCTCCATAAACGCTCCATAACCGCCGGAAAAGACTGGTTTAACGGTGATGCCTGGGTTGTTTGCATGGAAGGCTTCCACGTAACTGTTAAAAATATTGACAATAGGCGCATCCACAGCCACCGGATAAAAGATCTCTTTTAGGAAATTTGAATATGCCCTTCTGTCTTCAGGTAGTACATTTGCCGAATTGTCATAAGCTCGACGTAAGCTCGACGTGCGATTTGGGGCCTAATCGCACATAAGAACTCTTGTCTGGTATGTTTTATATAACCGGGCTGTTTTCAAGGCACTCTGCAAGGAAGATTATCACATAGTTTACACGATTTTTTTACCTAGGGCTTACGTAGAGTTATAACTTTTACTATCAATTCATTCGGACGACAGCCGGCTACCGGTAATACCCCAGGTATGTGGCAAGCAAAGGATCGGAGATGTGATAGATGCTTCCCGTCTTCTCAATAATCCCTCTGTCTATGAGCCGCTGGAAGACCATCCTTATCGTCCGATTGGAAAGATTGGTTTTGGCAAGAAAGGCTTTGGATTGTGGTTTCTCAACGGTGCCGGCCTTCGCAAGTTCAGTTAAAACCGTTTCCTCCGTTTCAGAAAATCGCGATAAGTACGACTCGTACCGGCTTTCGCGATTTTCCAGAAGCTTCCGAAGCGCGACTGCGATGTCATTCCTACTTATATCTTTCCTGGAACAGAAATCCATAATCTGTTGACAAAGCCGATTTACGGCTTCGGGGACGCGATACATAAGTTCCTGGAGATGTTTCGCATTCTTAAAAGATATCGCAAGCGCATTCTGTCGGAACCTATCCATCATATATCTATGGTAGTCCTCATAAGGAATAGGAGGAAATTCAAGATCCGTACCCCATCCCGCCAGCGGAGCCTCAGGCTTGGAGAAGAGCTCGGACAACATGTGTCGTTTGGAACCCAAAAGAACAACAGGTGCGGATGCGATTTCCTCAAAAGCCGCTCTCAGTACACCGGGGGCCTCATCGACCTTAACAACATCCTGGAACTCGTCCAGGACAACGAGACAGGGAAGCTCTCGAGTTATTTTTGCAACATGCGCGAAGATTGATATAACCGTCTGCACGCTTTGCCTATGGTAAGCCCCCAGCGAAAGGCTTGGACTGCCCGTGAGGGCATCGATGGAGACTTCCGGTCTCAGTGATGATAAAAAATGCCTGGCGTTTTCAAATAAGTGTTTTATTGGAAATGACTCCTCGAAGGAACGTTCGAAAGCGTTCGTGAGCCTGGCCACGAGCGATTCGGTGCTCCGGATTTCCGTTAAATCTGCGAAAAAAACAAAGCAGCGCTTTTTCTTTTTTTTGAAATCTTCGATGATGATGTTCTTCATCACTGAGGTTTTATCGCAGTTTCTCGGAGCATAGACTATCACTTTCTCGCCACGCGCTACGTATCTCTTGAGCATATCTTGCTCTTTTGATAAGTTGCAGATATTCTCCCTGTCCACGAGACGATCGAAAATAAAGTGCTTCATGATACTTTATATATCATGTGTCAAGTATTTTAATATTATTGCTTTACGAAACAGGGCATGAACCCTGGAAGTTGGGACCGGACGATATCGATTGCCATGATGCAAGGCACAGTGCACGCGAATCCCAACCGGCAAGAACAGAACCCTATCTCGATTCGGCCTGCCCTATGCTCTTCAGCTGCTTATTGATGTTCTGCTCGATAACCTCTTCCACGCATCCGATAAAACGCAGCAAGCACGGTGTCTCCAATGAGTAATAAACCGTTGTGCCCTTTTTCTTATCTGTAGCAATCCCTGCATTTTTCAGGATGGAGAGGTGCTTGGAGACCGTTGATGTGTCGGAGCCGATCATCTCTGTCAGCTCACAGACACAGTACGGCTTTTCCGCCAGCTTATCTACGATGAATATCCTGCTGGGGTGCGCCAGGGCTTTTAAGATTTTCGCTCTTGCTTCGCTTTTGATCCTCTCAGACTCTTTCATGATTTGATCATCTATTATTTGACTATTTTGCCAATAACATTGAGGAAAAGTCAAGCTTTATGATTGTTACTTCAATTTAAAACACATTTGACAGATTTTTTATTATTGGCTATATTACCAAATAACAAAGGTCTTTATGAGTGAACTGAATCCGAGAGTGGGGATTGATATGCTGCCGCATCGCAAAGCGGTGTTATTGATGTTCGTGTTAATCGCTATTTTTACATGTCTGCCTGGGTGTTCCCAGAAAAACTCATGCTGGTGGGTTACCTCAACGCCGGCAGGCGGCAGTCTCAGACACAGGCGTTTGTGCCTTCACTTCTGTTTGCAGCAGTGATACTTATCACCATCGGCATAATCGGCGTGATAACGGGCTCAACGCAAAGGTCTACTGGCGGTATTGATCATAGGTCTTACTCTGGGTATCGCTTTGGGGCCCTGCACCTTCGCCTTTATGGCTCCCCTTATCGGTCTCGCTTTCAGATCGGCTTCAAAGGATTTGTCTTATTCCATTGCATTGTTCGCTGCCTTTGCCCTTGGGCACTGCCTGGTGATTGTATTGGCAGGAACCTTTTCCGAGTTGGTAAGGTACTATCTAAATTGGGACCAGAAATCGAAGGGCTCCGTATGGGCAAAACGGGTTTGTGGATCTCTGGTAATGGCAGGAGGGATTTACCTGCTAATAACGGCCTGACCTGAGGGTTATACATTGCCCTTAGGCCGGCGAAGAGCAAATAAACTCTTAAAAGAGAAACAAAACTTCTGATCGAGGAGGTTCCGTAGTATGCAACACACGGAGAAAAAGCTAAACATTTTCGAAAAATACCTGACTTTGTGGGTACTGCTCTGTATTGCTGCAGGTATGCTTCTGGGGAAGGCCGCTCCCCAAATTGCGGTGACCCTGGACTCCCTGTCTGTGTACCAGGTGTCGATTCCCATTGCAATCTGCCTGTTTTTCATGATGTACCCCATTATGGTTAAGATCGATTTTCGGGAAGTGATCAATGCGGGTAAGACCCCCAAGCCGGTGCTGATGACATTAGTCATAAACTGGGCGATCAAGCCCTTCACCATGTATCTGATTGCGAGCTTCTTCCTGGGCGTCGTGTTCCGCCAGTTCCTGCCGGGCACGGAGATCATCAAAACAGGGCAGGAGGTGGAGCTTTGGAGGAGCTACATCTCAGGGACGATCCTGCTTGGCATCGCCCCATGCACGGCTATGGTGCTGATGTGGAGTTACCTGGCCCGGGGCAATGACGGGCTGACCCTGGTCATGGTGGGGATCAACTCCTTGACCATGCTGGTGCTCTATGCGCCGCTGGGCGGCTTTCTGCTGGGGGTGAACGCGATGCCCATTCCCTGGCAGACGATCCTGCTGTCCGTGTCCATATATGTGGCCCTTCCCCTGGTGGCGGGATACTTCTCCCGCAAGTGGATCATTAAAAAGAAGGGGATGGAGTGGTTCCAGACCAGGTTCCTGCACGTCCTCACCCCGGTAAGCATCGCGGCGCTGCTGGTGACACTGGTACTGCTGTTCTCATTCAAAGGGGAGATCATACTGGCCAATCCCCTGACTATCCTGTGGATCGCCATCCCCTTGATCATTCAAACGCTTTTTATCTTCGTTCTTGGGTACTTCTTAGTCTCGCGCCTTCTTAGACTCTCCTACCATGATGCGGCTCCCGCTTCCATGATCGGGGCCTCCAACCACTTCGAGGTGGCTATTGCCACAGGAACTACACTGTACGGGCTTGCCTCGGGAGCGGCACTGGCCACGGTTGTAGGAGTGCTGATTGAGGTGCCGTTGATGTTGATGCTGGTATTGATCTGCAAGCGGAGCTGTTCTCTGTTCCGTGAATGCAACCTGGATTTGCCCCAGTGCAAAAATGCGAGGACCATGGCATAAGAGTTAGAAAATAATGAAAAAGAATAAAATGGAGTCTTTCTTATGAAAATTCAGATTCTTGGCAGCGGATGTCCCAGATGCAAGAAGCTCGAAGAGAATGCCCGGGCACATGGCGCTAATTCCTGAGAAATAGGTAGCTTACCTTGTGGGCGGCAATTCGGTATTCGCCAACTTCGTTGCCGCAATCGCCGGGGCGCTCATGTACTTCGCTACTTTGACGGAGGTTCCTATTATGCAGGGACTGCTCGATAACGGTATGGGACAGGGACCCGCTCTGGCCCTGCTTCTTGCAGGACCCTCCCTTTCATTATCCTTTATCCTGGTCATCGGCGGTGAGCTGGGTTGGAAGAAAACCCTGGTTTATATCGCTTTAGTAGTGTTCCTTTCCACTTTGGCCGGGTTGATCTTTGGAATGGCAGAATTTATGGCTCCGGATTAGAAATTTACAGAGAGGGTTCTATCGGTGCTCAAGGTTAAGCCTCACCCCGACTACCCGCCTGAAGAGGGCCGGTACCTTCGAGGGAATGACTTCTCACCCTCGGCCGTAGTGGTCATCCTTACTAAAGATGAGGACAGGATCCCTCCTGAGATCGGGGAGCTGGTTCGGGTGGGGGTCGAAAGCGGTGCGGGTATTTCGGTATTGTTGAAGTGAAGAACACTTTTTTCACCTTTTGAGATGACAAATTGACTTCCGTAAAGAATTTTCAAAGGGGTTTCTGATGATAAAGTGCTTGAGTAGAGGCTGCCACCAGGAAAAACAGCCTGGATAGAGGCCTGCTCCGTATCTCGGAGGATGAAAAGGGGGATCTCCAGAGGAACTACTTCTTCCAATTTAATTCCTGAATTCAGGGAGGGATAATTCAAGCTGACATCAAGAATAAGATCAGGTATCCCTTCAATAAGTGATAGGAACGATTAAAATCAGGGATGGGCTGGCAACACCCCAGATTCGGCAGCCATAGAGGCGATCGGAGCACTTGCGCCGCATTTACACGCACCGCACAAGTGAGTGATAGGAACGATTAGTGAAAGCAGGCGAAAATCGTGCAGACGGAGCATTAGACCGAAGGGCTGGCGCGAGAACGTAGGTGTCTATTCAGGGTGGGACATGCAACAGGGACTCAAGTGAGCCCCGGAACAAGAAGAGAGTGGACAGAAGGCTAGTACTACAACGATACAGAGATTCCCCATTGGGGCGTAACCATGGGGGCGGCACGGAGCGGCGAGGGCCTTCCTGTACACAGGAGGGCCGAGTTGGTATATAATAAGGGCAGGGAGGGGAACTGGTGGCCTATGAGACTAAATTGGCCCTATTTTTCCGGGATACCATAAAAATAACCCGGATTTTCGATTCCTTTCATGACATCCGAATGCATCCCCGTATCAGCCTGAAGGATATCCTTGTCTCTGTTTTCCTTATGCCTTATTGGAGCATTAAAGCTCTGTTGCAACTGGACGTTCACCTGCGCACCCCACAAATGCTGCGGCTGTTCCGAAGTCCTAAAAAAAAGTGGTGGTCTCAGATACTACCATCACCCGGGTCCTGACCTGGCTTAACCCTCAGGATTCCCGGGAGGCTTTACTTGCTCCGATCACCACACTTAATAAGGAAGGACTTTTGCAGCTCCGGCTGGCACCCAAAGGACCCAGCAGACGCCTCGGCGTTATAGATGGATCCCACATGGGTGATCACTACGTGGTGGCCACCCTGCTATGTGGTCAGGTGAACTATCCCGTGCTGACCGAACCCTGCAAGGGGCGAGGTCATGAGCTAAAAACAACCCAGCACCTTCTGCCTATCATCCATCAGCTGTTGGGTCCTGCTGCACCCCAGTTGTGGCTCTTGGATGCACTGTAGTTTGTTTCTCATTCCTGAACCCAGAGATTCCCTGATCAGCAACATTAGGCAGATTTAAAACCGTATTCTTGTGGGTCACTGAACCTATTTCGGTCCCCGCATTTCGCAGTACCTTAACAATACTCATAGGCAGCGAATGCTTTCGAACGAACCTCTTCTGAAACAGATAAATTGCCCTGTAGGTCAGTGTCATGAACAGAAAAGCGGATAGAATCCCCCAACCTTCAGTCGCCGAACTTCCCAGAAAGGATACTAGCTTGCTGCCGCTGATATACCCTATAAAGAGAGAAATTAAGGGAATGATGTACAGGATAAAACCGCTCTTAGCAGCACTGCCGGCCCTGGATTCGATCTTCACCCGATCTCCTGCGGCGGTACCGAAAGGATCGATGACCTCCAGGATCAGATAATTCCCCCCCTCGGCAAGCAAGCACCCATGGCAGCCTGAACACTTTTCTGATCGATTGATTCGTACACGTGCTTTTCCGCCACCTGATCTTATGACTGTCCCTATTTCTTCCACCATAGTGCATAATCCTCTTCCCGATACTGTATAAATACCCTACCCCCCAGGGGTCTAATTAAATAATACTACTTCAGCCTGAAAAAGTCAATCGGTTTACGTGTCCCGCTCACTTGACCGATGCGAAACTGTTCTATCCGATGAAAGAGAAAGATGTTACTTTAGGGTGAGAGAGTTATGATGCGCGTGAACCTTTACGATGTAGTTATTATTGGCGCCGGACCGGCCGGACTCACCGCCGGCATATTCGCCCACAACAAAGGTTTACTCGTACTGGTGATAGACGGAGCCAGATTGGGAGGGCAGCTCCGCAGTCTTTATCCAACCAAACCGGTGTACAACTACCCAGGTTATGCTCAGATTGAAGCCGGAGATCTGGCAGGAAAAATGATTCTCCAGGTAAGAGGGGAAGGAATCTCCCTGGTAGAAGAGGAGCCAATTGAACGTGTATCTCTGTTCGAAAATGACCTTTTTATCCTTGAAAGCTCAAATTCCGAATATCGGTCCCGATCAGTGATTCTTGCCTGCGGAATGGGTCTTTTCACGCCGCGCACTCTCGGTATCCCGGGAGAGAGGGAACTAGAACAAAGGGCTGTGTATTACTCTATCGATGAGCTTCATGTATGGAGAGAACATAGTGTTGCGATTATCGGGGGAGGAAACAGTGCTCTAGATAACGCCGTATTGCTGCATCATCAGGACTGTGATGTATCGCTAATCCACAGGCTTAGAGAGTTTCAAGCCGAACGGGTAACTGTGGAGAAGCTGGAGCGAATTCACACAAAGGTGTGGCTGGGCTGGGAAGTTGTTGCATTTGATGAAACAGACGGCCATGTCTCCCTGCAGCTCCGAAACACTGGTGACCGCCGGGAAGAATGTCTCACCGTGGATCGGATCCTTATCAACATCGGTCAAAAAACCAACAACGATTTCCTCAATCAGTTGTCCATCGCCAGGGACAAAAAACGGGTGGTTGTGGATTCTGAGATGAAAACCTCTACGCCGGGAATCTTTGCCTGTGGAGACGTGGTGAGCTATCCTGGAAAGGTGCGCTTGATCGTCACTGCTATCGGAGAGGCGGCTACTGCGGTAAACAGTGTTGAAGAGTTCCTGAAGAAGAAAAGAAGCGAGGAATAGAATGACAGCAGAAAAACTCATAATCCTGTTTCCACAGCGTACCCTTGGCACGAGGATTATTCAAAATCTTCCGAGCCCGTACGAGCTGGTTGTATTCGTTTTGTCTGCAGGGGAGCAGCACTATTTCGAACATTTGAAAGTGGAGGGTAAGTTGGATATGGAGATCGTACACGCTCAAGGCGCCATTACAGACTTTTGGAACAAATACTCCTCTGCTTTCAATGAATCCCTCAAGCAGACTCGAGGGGTAATCAACTTTGTGGGTCGGGATTGGCTCAAGATGCGAATCGAGCAGAACGGAGTCGATTGGAAGATCGATCATTCCAATCCTGAAAACAAGAAACTCGCGCTGGCGGAAAACATTTTACATGCGTTGGTCAAACGTGAACGCGTCATCTGGATTAACCTTGCCTACGGAACACACAGACCCTCCGCAGACGGACAAATATTCTGTAACACCCGCTATGGGCTAACAGGTTTTTTAAAGGCGATAGAGCTGACACCGGGGCTGGAAAACGTTGAGATCATTAATATCTGTATGAATTACTTTGGGTCGCGGAACAATAAAACCCAACGAATACATTGTCGTCACTGTGTTTCTGCTCAATTCATGGATGCGATCCTGAAGGGGAAAATCGGAAATGATTTATTATCGTCGGTCATAGAGAGCGTAAAGCGGTCCGAATCAGTCGGCCAACAACACCTCCGGAAAGAATGAGGAGAACCAGTACAAGGTCCACGATGGCGAACCAGTCTCCCCAACGACTGTAGAGTGTAGTTTTGGCCGTATATACAGGCACTTCGGCGCCTTCTCGCACGAACTGGCGGACTAAGTACCCGAAAGTGTCTTCGAAACAGATGGGAGTGGAGAATTTCACCCCGCCGGCCTCGAACACAGTATAGTCTTTACCTTTTTCCCAGAAGTGTGTGTCCGCATCGCGCCGCCATTCATATACCCCCGTCAGCACGTTTCGATACGGGAAGTACTCGGTAAAGGGTACGAGATGAATCTTGCGATACCTCTCTATAATCTCACCGTTCTCAAACAGGAGAGTTGCGTTGTAATCCACACGAACCTCCCGGCCTGATTCTTCCCGAGCAAGCGTTGTTTCTATCAACGCCAGAGAAGTACTGAAGAAGATCGTTGGTTCCGATGCTCACGAAATCGAGGTGGGGGAGCAAGTTCTGGAAATTCCAGACCGCAGAAGGTACTTCGATCAGGGCTCCCCGCTTGAAATCTTGAGTAAATTGTTTATTTTCGCTGCGTAAAGTATCGATAGCTAAATCAACCAGGTCAAAGAGGAACAGAAGATCATCAACATTCTCAACCATAGGAAAAAGAACTCTAAGGCTTTTCACATGGACCCCGGACCGAAGGATCGCTTTTATCTGGGTGATAAAAATCTCAGGATGGTAGCGGAACACCCTATTCCCTCTCAAACCCAGGTAAGGATTGTCCTGAGGGCCAAGGGAAAAATAGAGCAGAGCTTTGTCCCCGCCTATGTCATGAGTCCGTATGGTAACCGGATATTCCAGGCACTGTCTGGTCAGCTGGGAGTAGGCGTCGTACTGCTCATTATCGGAAGGAAAACGGTGCGAGTTTTTCATAAACAACAGCTCACTTCGATACAGCCCGATTCCTTTCACTGTTTGCCAATCTGTTCCGGAGACCTGCTCCGGGTCTGAAATGTTGAGCCACACAGAAACAGGTAACGGTGCCCTCTTTGTCTGAAAACGAGAAGGATGATGCTCCTGTTCTGTCTGTTCCATGTCTGCACCGGGATGAACGATCAATTTCCCCTCCACAGCGTCTACGAACACGTCGATCATAGCCTGAAGTTTCATTCTTGGTAGCTTTGCCACTTTGAGCACAGGAATGTCGAAGGATTTCGCCAAAATCGCCGCGTGAGATAAAGACGTGCCCTTTTCAACAACGATAGCCACAACACCGAATTTTTTTTCCTCAATTACCAAAGACGGCAATAGCTCCCTTAAGAACACTACCGGCTTATCAACGTGTTTGACCGCGTGTTCAAATATAGCGTTGTCCTCTTCCAACAGCTTCATCTTTAAACGCAGAAGAAGATCCTGTAGATCGCCGCTTTTTTCCGTCACGATAGTGCTCTCCGAGCTTTCGAGGAGCTCAATCGTCTCTTTCAGCACGTATTCAACTGCAACCTCTGCTCGCACCCGATTCCTGGAAATCAGATCATACACCCTATGATGAAATACCGGATCGTTCAGCATCCATCTTGTTCACTCCTCTTCTATATATTCGTGTTGACCTTAGCGGTCTTCAGGTCGGACTGGAGGGAGTGATCTAAATGCGAAGAAACTATTTTAAAGAATACAGCGAAGTGGTGGGAATATTATACCTTCTATCGGAGCAAGATCAAAGTTATGGGCATCTATCGGTATATGGGGCTCGAATCGACATTCATCTTGGCTTTGAACAGCCTCTTCTATGTAGGAAGTGTGGAGAGTGATGTCATTCCGTGGACCACCTCCACTGTACCAACCGATCGGGCATTGCGTGTCTTCGATCTGTCCTCCATGTATCATTTGTCCCTGCGATGACATGAAAAGAACAAGCGTAATAATAGCATTGGACATAGAGCACCCGATAGACCTTCAAACAAAATTCACGGCATGATCATCCAAAACAGAAGATCAAATCCTACAGTACGTTTCTACGACTTAAAGCGTTGTTTACTGTTTAATTTGCAGCAATCCAGGGGTTCGGAGCCAAAAGTCTTTGTATTGGATTCTGCTAATCGGTTTACAAATCTCTTGAAGGGATTGCGCGGTTTCCCGTTTTTCTCAAAGCTCACCCCCAGACTGACAAGCTCTCTCCGGATGGTTTCCTTGCTAAGGATGTCGGGATAATACTGAACGGAAACTGAGCTGTCGCGGATTCCAGCACTCTCAACCCCCTCGATTGCAGAAAGCGCTTTCGAGAGTTTTTCTTTTTGTTGAGAAGAAATCTGATCACCAAGGTGGTATTCTGCAATCTCCAACAACAATCCTTCAATCATATTCGCACCTCCCCATGAATTTTGCCATTCCTATTACTAGGAGAAAGTCTATTTTGGCGACTGCTGTATGTATTTTTTGGGATTTTCCTCAAAGGCATTCTTGCACATTTCAGCACAGAAATAGTAGGTCTTGCCTTGATACTCGCTTTTATAGTTCGCGGTTTTCTCATAGACCTCCATTTTGCATACCGGATCGACAGCCATGATACACCTCCACAATTCGAATTCTCAAGGAGAGGTTTTATTGACCCTACCCCCCTGAGGTATAATTAATAAATACTATACTTTAGAGAGAATGTCAACAATTTTGATACATTTTTTTACGAGCACGGTGCTCGCTTGACCCAACAGCCTTTTTCTATTATCTTTTACATACTATAGGGAGGTGGGGTATATAAGCCCCCATGGTCGTGTAAAAGTTCGGTGCTTTCACTCAGAGCCGACCATGCAAGTAGGGACTTCGTGACCGAACGGACGGGCAAACGAGCATATGGCAGACAGAACAAAGATGGTAGTCGGTAGAATCACGATTCTCATTAGCTATCTCGTAATGGCCATAGAGCTCATATTATTCTCAATTCCCAGTGAGGTGTCGATGATTTCAGCGCTTCGCTGCAGACGAACAGTGAGATTGGATGACACATACTCTTCGCTACGGAAAAACCACACCTTTCTCCAGGCCAGCAAGCGCCTGCTTTTAACCCTGTTGTACTGATGTTTTTTATGAAACCCTTTGCCTGGAGCGTCTATCCTCGATTTAGTGACTTGCTCCTCCTGTTAGCCGATCCAGTTCCGAAAGCACTGACATATCTGGGAAGCGGCTTCCTGTTGTTTGGTTCAATCTGGTCTTTGGTAGCCGTTGTTCAACTAAAAGCTTTCCGGAAAAATTATGGAAACAATAGCCTGGAAACTAATGGACTGTTCTCAATCAGCCGTAATCCAATCACGCTCGGAATCTATTGCACCAGCGTCGGTCTGGTACTGATCCTCCCGTCGGTGGTCATGATTACAGGCTTTCTTCTAACGATTCTGCACTTTCATCAGAGCGTCAAACTTGAAGAGTATTATCTAGAATCCGTGCACGGTGAGGTGTATACCAATTACAAAACAGAGGTCGCACGATACCTGAGGTGATTTAGATAGATCGGCCTTGACGTAATCCTGGTTTGGGATTATCTTGAATCAATATACCCCCACGGGGTGTTTTGCAAACTATTACAGCTTTAAGAAGGAGTATTGAATGGAAGCTGTCCAAGAAAAGACAAAGCGCTCAACCCATGAAAAGCACGGGCCCCATCCAGTCAATCTGAGGGCGTTACGCCGCTTGAAAAACATAGAAGGTCAGGTGCGCGGGCTTCAACGTATGGTAGATGAGGAAAAATATTGCGTCGATATCCTGACTCAAGTTTCTGCCGTTCGTGCCGCCCTTCACAGCGTTGGCATGCTCATCCTACGTCGGCACGTGGAAACCTGCGTCAGCGATGCGATTGAAACCGGTGGGACGGACAGAGTAGAGATTATTGATGAGTTGATGAGCGTCCTGGCCAAGGAGAAAATCTAAGTCCTTCCTGACAATTTATGAGATATAACATAAGCGAGGTATGGCAGAATCATCAGTTGAAGAACAGGAACAACACCTACTTCAATACGCGGAATCACTGGCATTAGAGTGGTACACGCCCAACGAACATTAATCAGGGCATGACGCTCAATACCAATAGCGACACCGGCGCCTAATAATCCTGCGTAGTGTGCTTTTACAAATGTGAACTTTTGTGGCCAATCCCAGTTTCCAAACAGGAAACGCCCCAACACAAAAATTGCCAGACTGATGTTCGCATCTCCAAAAGCCGCTCGCAGGCAAATCAAGTAGGATCGGGCATCGTCGAATCGCATCCCTTCATACACGGGCATCTGCAGCATCTCCCAAATATAGTTTACTGCGAAAGCGATGGCATACACCAGAGATAGCTTGATGAATACCTGGTTGACACTGTGGGTACTCTTTTTCATTCACTTCCCGGATATAACAGATCCTATAATTGATCGATGACCCGCTTCAGTTTTTCTCGGACCTGGCTTGCGATATCACCAAGCCCTTCATTTTTTATCGCTTGCATCGAAGCGACCGGATCCCTCTTTTTTCAACACCTCCTCCACTCTGGTAACCGCATCATCAAATGATACATTTAAAACTTTGTTGAAGTAATAACTCATCATTTTACCTCCGAACCTTGAGCATTCTGGCGTTGATGGCAACAATCACCGTGCTCAGAGACATCAGCAGGGCTCCGGCTGCTGGAGTAAGTAATACTCCCAGGCTGTAAAGAACCCCAGCTGCCAGTGGAATGGCAAAAGCGTTGTACCCCACCGCCCAGGCCAGGTTTTGCACCATCTTACGATACGTTGCTCGGGATAGCCCCAGAATAGCCGCCGCATCCAGTGGATTGTTGCGCACCAGGACGATATCCGCTGTTTCCACAGCCACGTCGGTTCCGGCCCCGATTGCAATGCCCACATCCGCTTGGGCCAGAGCAGGAGCGTCGTTCACCCCATCCCCGGTCATGGCTACAATCAATCCTCTCGATTGGACTTCTTTCACCTTGCTCGCTTTCTCATGGGGCAACACCTCGGCGAAATATTCATCCAACCCTATTTCCCCGGCAACCCATTTGGCGACCTGGCGGTTATCTCCGGTCAGCATCATGGTCTGTATACCCATCCCTTTCAGTTTCCCGATGGCCTGCTTAGACTCTTTACGGATAATATCGGCCAGAGCCACCGCTCCTTTCACGGTACCGTCGACCAGCACGAACACCACGGTTTTCCCTTGAACCGAGAGATTTTCGATACGCTCATCCGCAATCTCAATCCCCTGTTCCCTGAGGAATCCTGGACTGACAACCTTCACTTCTTTGCCATTCACCTTTCCTTGTGCCCCTTTGCCGGTTATCGCTTGAAACTCCTGCACGGGAAGGTTCCCGTCTGAAGAGGCGACGATGCCTTGAGCGATCGGGTGCTCGGAATGGGCTTCCACTGAAGCTGCGTAGCGTAGCAGTTCCTGCTCGGAAAGTTCACCATCAAGTACCACGGTATCGGTAACGCCGAACTTGCCTTCGGTCAGCGTGCCCGTCTTGTCGAAGATAATGGCTTGGATGTTCCGAGCAGCCTCGAAGGCGACCCGGTTTCGAATGAGAAGCCCGTTCTTCGCAGAAATTGAAGTTGATACGGCGACGACCAGAGGAACGGCCAATCCCAATGCGTGGGGACAGGCGATGACCATGACGGTCACGGTTCTCTCCAAAGCGAAGACGAAATCCTGTCTGGCGATACCCAGCCAGACGAACAAGGTCAGCCCCCCCACAGAGAGTGCAATGATCGTAAGCCACAAGGCCGCTCGGCTGGCGAGATCCTGGGTTTTTGATTTGCTCTCCTGAGCTTGCCTCACCAGATCGATCACCTGGGAAAGGTAGGAGTCCTTCCCCGTTTTCTTTATTTCCACGGTAATCGACCCTTCGCCGTTGATGGATCCGCCGATAACCTGACTACCGGATTTCTTGGAAACCGGTTTGGATTCGCCGGTTAGCATCGCCTCATTCACCGAGGTCTCTCCTTCCACGACCTCGCCGTCTACGGGCAGCTTTTCCCCCGGCTTTACCAGAACCCGATCATCCACACGCAGATCCTCAAGCGAAACATCTTGGCTGCTTCCGTCCGCCATGATCTTGTGGGCTTCCGACGGCATCAGCTTGGCGAGCTCCTCGAGGGCCCTTGAGGCTCCAAGCACCGATCTCATCTCGATCCAGTGACCGAGGAGCATGATGTCCACCAGCGTGACCAACTCCCAGAAGAAGACCTTGCCGGTCAACCCGAAAATCACTGCGCTGCTGTATGCATAGGCCGTAGTGATGGCCAAGGCGATCAGAGTCATCATCCCCGGTTGTTTTGATCGGAGCTCCTGGCACAATCCCTTGAGAAACGGATACCCTCCATAGAAGAAGACTGCCGTGGAAAGAGCGAACAATACATACAGGTCTCCGGGAAAACTGATCGCCTGCTCCAATCCCAGAACTCTCTGGACCAGAGGCGACAAGGCGAGAACAGGTCCTGTGAGTATCAGCGAGACCCAGAAGCGCTTGCGGAAATCCGCCACCATGTGGGCATGGTGGTTGGCATGGTCTTGATGTTGATGCTTCTCGTGGCCTTTGTGGCCGGTGGAGTGTTTGTGATCTCCCATTTCTTTCGGTTCGGTCACTGTGGATGTGCTGTGATGATGCATTTCGTGTTGTGTTCCATTATTATGCTGATGCTTCTTCATTTCTTAAGTCCTTCTTTTTTTGTCTTATTATTCCAGATATGTCTATTCCCGGCTATACCGCTGATCAAATAGGCAATTCCCGCATAGAATGTCTTCGTCTCTACATGAGGAAACAGCTCTATGATCTTTTTCTGTATCGCCTCCCAGGGCTTGCTCCGAACCCAATCCATGGTTGCGCCGAAAGGTTTCACCAGAGACAGGAGCGAGAACGTTAACCACGTGGGTGTTGAAGCCCGCAGTATTCTACCTTCTGATCGCGCGCTTTTTCCCCCCGTTTGGGACGCAGTTTCCCGTGCTAATTTGCTCTTTGTTTTCTGGGAGAATGCTACCGAAGGGAACTCAGTCGCGACGAATTAGAGTGCC
>JAUWZD010000017.1 GCA_030615505.1 Spirochaetales bacterium
GTTATTTATGTACCCCCTGACTAAAAAGGGTTTTTTGAGTTATGCGTGTTCCCGGAATTATTTCAATCTTTATCGTCAGGGGCTATCTACAAGGGTCAGCTGGTGGATTTTTTTTGATCTTTCGTCGACCTCGTTTGCTAATCCTCGAAAATGGAGGTATTAAGGAAACTGACCTTTCAACACTATTCTTTAAAGAAAATGGAGGAGGTATTAATTGTCACCTAACTACAAAATTAACTGCGGGGTTTGTAACAGCCAGTCCACCCACCAAGGAAAATAGGATTGTTTTGGAGCCAGTATAGTCCGGCCTTTCAGTATAAAACACAGACTGTGTTGCCATGCTTATTAAAGCGAGAAATATCATTACAACGAGCAGCAATTTACATTTTTTGAAGGGAATTTTAGCAAGGATCCAAATAAGCATGGATAAAATTATTAAAAATGAGAGTATCAAATAAGAGGATCTGATTAAGGCACAAATCATCATGCAAATCGTGTAAAATAATTTTGTCCTTGGGTCCAAGGAGTGAATTATCGAATCCGAGTTTACATACTCTATCATTTTGACATCTATAAAGCCGCTACCACATTTTTTATCCTATTACCTAGACGATACCCAAGGAATCCCCCGATAGGAAATGTTATGGTAAATAAAGCAATCGTTCCAATTATTTTTGCTATGTCAAATGTAGTATGGGAGAGTCTTTTCATTATATAAGCCCACTGTTAACATCTTAATCACTTTATTTTAATCGTAATACTATTCTAATTTTCGTAACACTATACTAATCTTTAAACCTTTCTTAGTCAAGCTCACAAGACTTTCCGTGATTTTGCATCACAACCACCCGTAACAAACAGCTTGGATAACATTTTTAAATTTTTATCTCTTCAGAGGTCTTAGCAAACCGCCACTTTTTTCTGGAATCTTAAAAAATCTTTTGCAGGTTTTTATTGCACTTCATAGTTTATAGGCAGTTGAAACTTATCTAATGTCCTGGGAGCCATCGCATCTAGCTCTTCGCAAAACCTTCTGGCAGCATAATCAATCTCTTGGTTTTTGAACCTTCTAAAGCCTCACTTTCAAACTGCCATGCTCTAACTTTATGTATCCGCCTCTGTTCAGAATCATCGCCAGCGCCGGCATGATTTCTTTTCTCTTATCGTAATAATTAAGTAAAATCATACACATCTGTTGCTGCATGTTGCACGAAAATACTTTAATACAGTCTAAAAATCGTTTCTTTTCGAAATTGAGGTTGAGTAATTTCTTGCCGCCATGCGTTCGATCAAAAGTTACCTTTTTCGGCAACTTATCGAGTTCTTGATCCAGAAAGAATATTTCATTATTCCTTGTAACAATATCTGCTAATAATTCAATCTGATTTTTCTTTATCTCTTCCCAATTCATGCCATCTTTTGCTTCTGCAAGGTCATTATTCAAGATGAAAAAGAACCCCATCATCACCCTGTTCATCGAAATTTGCACGATGTAGAAAGAATAATAGAAGATAATAACCTTAAGTCTGAAGTAAAGGATTTGAGTAAAAAGATATTCAATCATGTTGCGCTTGCTGAAGCCAAAGTGCACACGGGGTTATTCCTGTACCGGTTACCGCGACAGTTGAGATTTTAAAGGATGTACCGGTCTATTCAACAGGAATAAAGGGAGAACTCGTGACACCTACCGGTGCTGCAATAATAAAAAGCCTGGCTGATGATTTTTTAAGCCTTCCTAAAATAGAGATAGAAAGAGTTGGTTATGGAACGGGAAAGAAAACTTTTAATATACCCAATTTATTGCGCATTTTTTTGGGCAAAGAAAAACAGAGTGGTACAGACACAACGAATAAGTTAATGATTCTTGAAACCAATATTGATGATATGAATCCGGAATCCTATTCATATCTTGTTCCTCTTTTATTGAACAGGGGAGCCTTTGATGTATTTCTTACTAATATAATAATTAAAAAAGGCAGACCTGCAGTAATGCTCAGTGTTCTCTGTGAGCCTGAGAAGCAGTTCGAACTCGAGAGTATAATATTTACAGAAACAACAACCCTTGGTATAAGAAGGTACCCTGTGGATCGAAACAGCCTTGATAGGAAGATTATTACTATTGATACCCAGTTTGGAAAGGTCAGTGTAAAGTTGGCCTATAGAGATGGCAGGTTATTAAAAGTCTTACCCGAATATGAAGAATGTAAAAGAATCGCCGAAGAAAAAAGCCTACCCCTAAAAGATGTATATGATGTCCTTACAAAAGAATTCTTAAACCTTAAGATATTATAGCCTTTTTTCTCCACTTGAAACTCCACCTGGCGTTGTTTTATCATCACCTATGCGCACTGAGGACTACCGGAAATTGATCGATCTGGCCTTGGAGGAAGACCTGGGTGACTTAGGAGATATTACTACCCAAAGCCTGAATAAAGATGAGGGCAGAGCTGTGCTCATCAGTAAAGACACAGGCATCTTAGCCGGTTCTGAAATATTTCAGGCTGTGTTCAAACGCCTTGACCCTCAGATAGATATTCAATTTTTCTTTAAGGATGGGCAATCTTTAGAACCTGGAGATAAAGTGTCTCAGATTACCGGACAATCCCGTGCCATTCTTACAGCGGAACGTACCGCCCTTAACTTTTTATCCTTTCTTTCGGGAATTGCTACACGGACCCGACTTTTTATAGAAACCGCTTCCAGGTATGGAAAGGCACAGATTCTTGATACACGGAAAACCCTTCCCGGCTTTCGCTCCCTTTCCAAGTATGCAGTAAAGGTGGGAGGAGGAAAAAATCACCGCAATGGACTCTACGATATGATATTAATCAAGGACAATCATATTGATTTGTCCGGCTCGATTACCAGGGCTGTAGAGGCAGTTCAAAAAAAGTGGGGAGCGCGTTTCACTATAGAGGTAGAGTGCAGAAACATAGGCGAAGTTAAAGAAGCCCTGGCTTCAAAAGTGGATATTATCATGCTTGATAATTTGGATTTAGATAAGATCAAAGAAGCAGTCTCAATCGCCCGGGTCCACGGCAGAACACAGCTTGAGGCATCCGGAGGAATCGATTTGGAGAAGATAAAGCTCTTAAGCTCTACGGGTATCGATTTTATCTCTGTGGGCAGAATCACACACTCGATAGAGGCTTTTGACTTTTCGCTGCAGATTGAAGACAAGAAGACAATGTGAAAAGATGACCTAGCCTTCATGAACAGGGAAGCATATTACAAAGAAATTATAAAGCTTAAAGAGCAGTATAAATCAGTGCTGTTGATACTCTGTCATTTTTATATGCACCCGGATATTCTCTGGCTGGCGGATATAATTGGAGACTCATATCTATTGTCAGTGAAAGCATCACAAGCATCTGCAAGGAACATTATTTTCTGCGGTGTATACTTCATGGCAGAAAGCTCCCGCATACTCTGTAAAGAGGAACAGCGTGTGTTTATTCCCGATACAGAAGCCGGCTGTCCGCTGGCCGATACAATAACGCCTGAAGCCTTTACGAGCTGCATGAGTGAGATCTCTTTAGAATTCGGGGAACCTCCGGTTCCAGTTGTATATGTGAACTCCAGTGCCGGGGTTAAGGCATTAGCGGGTAAAGCCGGCGGCATCTGCTGTACATCATCCAATGCCAAAGCCATCGTTAAGTCGATTTTAAAATCGGGAAGGCGTGTTTTCTTCCTGCCTGACCGCAACCTTGGGTGGAATGTAGCCAGATCATTGAATTTAAACAAAGAGGATATATGGCTGATCACAGCCGCAATCACACATGCCGGATACTGGTTCACCCGGAGTGCACCCCCCAGGTTGTGGAAGCCTGCGATTTTTCAGGTTCCACCTCTCAGATCCTCAAGCAGATCGAAGGAGCTGCACCCGGATCAATCTTATACATAGGAACAGAAATCAACTTCGTGCGCCGGGCGCAAAGCCTTAGAAGCGATATTATTGTTCATCCTCTGCGCGAATCTAAATGTAACAATATGCATAAAATTAATTTTCAAAATTTATTAAATACACTCAGGGCAATAGAAACAGACAATCCGGTTAAGGAGGTTTATGTGGAAAAAAATATTGCCCGGTCCGCCAGAGAAGCCTTAAGGCGGATGATTGAATACATGGAAAAAAGGAAATAATTCTTCTATGACTTCAGTGACTTCAGGGAAGAGAGATTTTGATCTACTCATCATCGGAAGCGGTATCAGCGGTCTTACGGCCGCAATTTCAGCAGCAGAGAAAGGCTTGGCAGTGGCAGTCATTTCCAAGGAAGCTTACCTTTCTGAATGCAATACCAGCTACGCACAGGGCGGAATCGTGGGCATCGGGAAGAATGATTCCCCGGAGCTTCTGGAGAAAGATATTACTCTGGCCGGAGATGGAATAAACTGCAGTGAAGCTGTACGCCTCCTTGCCACTGAAGGCCCGAAATTGGTTGAGGAGTTCCTGGTCAAAAAAATAAGGGTTCCATTCTGTAAAGATGAAAGTGGAAAACCGGATTTGACCCGGGAAGCCGCCCATTCGATAAGACGCATCTATCATATCAAGGACAAAACCGGAGAAGTTATTGAGAATGAGCTGATCCGTTTTGCAAAAAACCATGGGGGAATTAAACTGTTTCACTCTCATACGGCGATTGATTTAATCACCAATACGCACAATTCCAGGAACACACAGGAGCGTTACCGGAGAACCAGGGTTATAGGCGCTTATGTGCTTGAGGAGAGTATGAATAGAGTAATCGTATTTTTCTCACCCTCCGTGATTCTTGCCACAGGAGGAGCAGGCAATCTTTTTCTTCATACATCCAATCCTCCGGGAGCCAGCGGAGACGGCATTGCCATGGCCTATCGAATTGGTGCGGAAGTTATGAATGCCGAGTATGTTCAGTTTCATCCCACAGTACTCTACCACCGGGATGTCAAACGATTCTTGATTTCTGAATCTCTGCGGGGTGAAGGTGCCCGGCTGATGAATAAAAAGGGCGAATATTTTATGGAAAAGTATGATCAGGATCTTAAAGATCTCGCTCCCCGCGATGAAGTAGCACGAGCCATCTTCCGGGAAATGGAATTGGAGGATTCTGAGTATGTAAAACTGGATGCACGCTGTATCCGAGATATTGATCTGGAAAAACGTTTTCCTGCCATTTTCGGGCAATGCAAAGCATTAGGCCTTGATATCGGGAAAGAGCCGATACCGGTAGTGCCTGCGGCTCATTATTTCTGCGGTGGGAGAAAATGCCTGCACAGGAGTTCACGGTGCGAACAGATTAGCCTCTGTGTCTCTACTTGAAGGACTAGACTGGGGATATTGAGCCGGAAAAGAAGCGATTAAAAACGAGGCGCCCCTTAGCACAGAATTTAAAAACAGCATTCCGGAGTGGGTATATCCCCATCCGGAAGAAGTATTCGATCCGGTACTCATCAATCATGATCTATTGAATGTTCAATCAACCATGTGGAACTTCGCCGGTATTATGAGAAACCGCAAGCGGCTCCTTAGAGCCCTGGCTAACGGCACATCCAGGGGATGTCATTATATGGCAGATTCGGTGCAGTAAGATGTGGCTCTTGACATCAACAAGGCCCTGAAGGTAGCATTCAGCCAATGGACCCCATTATTGAACCCAAGGTACTGCGCGGTTTTCGCGATTCTTTACCTCGTACGGAGCTCTTACGGAAGAAAATCCGAAATACACTGGAGCGGGAATTTACCCTGTTTGGTTTCGTACCCATTGACACTCCTGCGCTTGAATACTCAGAGATCCTGCTGGGCAAGGGAGGCGGCGAAACAGACAAGCAGATATACCGCTTCTTAGATCATGGAAAGAGAGATATTGCCCTGCGCTTTGATCTTACCGTGCCGTTTGCTCGATTCATGGCCAGGTATTCGGGGGAGATCATTCTGCCCTTCAAGCGCTACCATATCGCTAAAGTCTGGAGGGGAGAGAATACTCAAAGAGGCCGCTACCGGGAGTTCACACAGATAGATTTTGATATTGTGGGGGTTGATTCTGCTTCTGCTGATTTTGAAATTCTTATGGTTATGCAGAGAAGCTTTACCGCCTTAGGGGTTAAAAAATTCAAGATTCATTTTTCCCACCGGGAATTGCTTAAAGAATTTCTTAAAAATTACGGCCTTGAAATGAACTACGTGTCCATCCTGCGCATAATAGATAAGACAAAGAAGATCGGTAAAGCAAAGGTTAAGGATCTGCTCACCGAGCTTTGCGCTGCATCACAGGCAGATGATATTCTTGAATTTATAAAAATAGAGAAAAATGATTCGCTTACCCTGAATAAAATGGCAGATGCCCTGGACCCTGATATTGAGGCTTTCAGACGAATTGATGAGATTTTTAAGTGTATCGAAGAATGCGGCTTAAGTGAATATTTCAGCTTCGATCCCAGTATCACCCGGGGTCTGGATTATTATACCGGCTTAGTTTATGAAACATTCTTGATGGATCTTCCGGAAATCGGCTCTGTTTGTTCAGGAGGAAGATATAATAATCTGGCCTCCTTATACACCCGGGAAAAACTTCCCGGTGTAGGCTCCTCAATCGGATTGGACCGGCTCATCTCCGCCTTAGAAGAGCTCAAGCTGTCAGATCCGGTGGAAGAGGGCTCAAACCTCATCATCCTATTTTTGGATGATTCCCTGCTGGCCGCTTACCAGAAAATGGCAGCTCAATTGAGAGAGGCCGGTTTATCTGTCGATGTATTCCCACAGAAAAAAAAGCTCGCTGTCCAGTTCAACTATGCTGAAAAACGTACGATTCCCCTGGCTCTCATCTATGGGGAAACCGAACATAAAAAAGGAGTTGTTACTCTAAAGGATTTAAGAACCCGTAAGAGCTACGAGAATCTTAAACTTGAAAACGCGATAAATACTGCCTTAGAACTTCTGAGATCATAGCCAGTGAGGATGAGGACATTGCCTCCGGCAGATCCCTTTGAGTATGCCATTCAGGATAATCCAGATCAATCAATAGACAGCTAGGTATGCCGGCCCTTAGGAAGGGATAGTGATCGCATATAATATATCTCAACCTTTCTTTATTCTTACGGATAAAAGGTGAAAATCCTCTCTGCACCCCGATCCTGAACAGAGCGGAGGTCAACCGCATACTCGCCGGATGGTTAAGGATATGGGCATCTATATTTAAAGCCATGTCTCTGCCGCCAACCATATCAAGAACAATCACTTCCGAGGGCATGGATGGCTTAGGATTCTCCACAAAAAACCTGGCACCCACTGAAAATGAATGATTATCAATATCTCCCACATCTTCAGCATCAAAGAAAACTACCAGCACATCCCGGCTTAAGACAGCGGTCTTTAAAAAATCCAACAGGTTAAGCAACACTGCAGTACCCGAGCCCCCGTCATTTGCCCCGGGAATCGGCAATCTCTGCTCATTAATTTTTGTTTCCCTGTCAGCCTTGACCCGGGTATCAAAGTGAGACCCCAGTAAAAGAGAACCCGACTTTTTGGAAGATTTTGCTTTAAATACACCGATAAGGTTGTCGCAGTCAGCTCTCTGCGCCTTTAGGAATATGGAAAAATCCTGCCGGATTACATGATCAGCACAAGATTTCAGCCGGGATAAAAGAGCTTTCTTAAGTGCATAGTGCCCCGGAGAACCGGGATACCTCGGGCCAAAGGCTACCTGCCACCTTACTAAATCCAGGATCTCATTGCCTGTAGAAACACTATGACACTCCAAAGTCAATTTCACCGTTTTTTAAGCTGATTACCACTTTAGTTACACCAGGCTTAGAATAGGTTTCAAACGCGGCATCCTCCAGATACTGTATGAAGGCCGAATCTATACCTCTGGCTCCCGTTTCCATTTTAAAGCTGTGGCGGACAATCTTCTCAAGCACATCCTCCTTCACTATCAGGGTAATGCCGTCCAATCTGAACTCGTCTTGATACTGCTTAAGTACTCTCTGTCTGAGTATTGATTTCAACTGCTCTTCTGAGAGAGCATGAAAGGGGACAATACGATTGAAGCGCCCAATGAGCTCCGGAAGAAACCCGAAATTCTGAAAATTCTTTACCAGATCCATCTCATCTTCAGTATAGCTCACAGCGATTCTGTCCTGAACGCCGGATAAGGAGAAGCGGCCAAACCCGATATGCTCCGAATCTGAACGCTCGATCAGGCCCTTAAGTCCGGAAAATGTCCCGCAGGCCACAAAGATAATATCCCGGGTAGAGATAACGGATCTGGGCGCATACTCGGAGTGGGATAGCTCAATGGGTACAGAAATATCAGCATCCTCGAGCATCTTTAGAAGCTCCCGCTGAACCCCCAAACCGGATACATCCTTTGTGGTTCCGGCGCCCGCAAAAACAGCGCTGTTCTGCCCGGAAGCAAGCTTGTCAAACTCATCTAAGCACACGATTCCGATAGAGCTGACTAAAGAATTGAGATTTGCAGTATAGAGCAGCCTGGTTAAAATAGAAGAGACGTCCTGACCCACATACCCGGTTTCCGAGTAACCGGTCATATCCACAATAACCGTGGGCAATTTCAGTATTTCCTGAAAGAGAATCTCAATCAGATAGGTCTTGCCGCAGCCTGTGGGGCCGACGAAGAGCATGTTTATTTTGGGCGGTAAGAGCTTGCGGTGGATTCCACGCAGGTAAATTTTTCTCAAGTGGGATATATGACGGTAGGCCCAGAGAGAAACGGCCTTAACAGCCCGTTCCTGACCAATGTAGCCCCTCTCTCTTATTTTAGTATAGATCTGGCGGGGAGAATGGGTAGGAATTCCGGCGATCAAGACTCTAAGATCATCTTTTGGCAATTCTCTGGGTTCGGCCATAACTGCCTCCATATCTATACCTTACCATCAGGAATCCATACAGACAAGGTGGTTATAAAGTTTTATGCAACACCCCTGTGCCGATCCGGCATAAGCCATTTGGACATAGAATTAATAATATGGTATAAGTATTTATGCGCTCTTTAGATTTGCCAATTTACAAACATAAAGACAGGATTCTGGATGCCCTGGTAGACAGTCAGGTTATTGTTGTCGAGAGCCCGACCGGTTCCGGAAAAACAACTCAGATTCCACAGATTCTGCTGGCCGCAGGATATGCAGACCCTCTCTCCATCGGCGTAACCCAGCCAAGAAGAATCGCAGCCGTATCAGTGGCACAATTTATAGCAAGTCAAATGGGAAAGACCATTCCCGACACTGTGGGCTATAAAATGCGCTTTGAAGACCTTACCGATGAATCAACTCGGATAAAAATCATGACCGACGGCATCCTGCTCCAGGAGTTGAAAGGAGATAATACTCTCTCTAAATACGGTATCATCATGGTGGATGAAGCCCACGAGCGCAGCTTGAATATAGACTTTATTCTGGGGCTATTAAAAAAGGTCTTAAGGCAAAGAGAAGATTTTAAGGTAGTCGTTTCTTCGGCAACAATCAATGCCGAAATCTTTTCTGAGTATTTTGATGAGTGTCCGATCGTAAAAATCGATGCCCGGGCATACCCTATTGAGCTGCACTATACTCCCCCCCGGCCGGAGAACAATGAAGAAGAAATGCTCAATAAGATCGCTGAAATCGTTCTCCGGGTACAGACAAAAGAGAAAGGGGATATACTGATTTTCCTTTCCGGTGAAGGGGTTATTAGGAACTGTATCAGGGTGTTGGAGACCCTGCCTATAAAAAAGAACCTGAAAATACTGCCTCTATATTCCCGCCTATCTACCGAAGAGCAGGAAAGAGTTTTTCTGGATTATCCTGGAAAATCCAAGGTCATCGTAGCTACTAATATTGCAGAGACCAGTGTCACTATCGACGGAGTGACCTGTATTATTGATCCCGGTTATGCAAAAATGAACTTTTACAATCCCAGGAATTTCACATCTTCGTTAATTGAGATACCCGTTTCCAGGGCCTCCTCTAATCAGAGAAGGGGAAGAGCCGGAAGGACCCAACCGGGATCCTGTTACAGATTATATACTCGTAGAGATTATGAAATGAGATCTCTCTTTAGCCTGGAAGAGATTCACAGAACCGACCTGTCCGAGGTTGTTCTGCGCATGGCGGAGTTAGGCATACAGGATTTTGAACGCTTCGATTTCCTCTCCTCACCGGGGGAGGAAGGAATTATCAGCGCCATAGATACATTAGGCCACCTGGATGCACTGAATGAACAGAGAGAATTAACCCCCATAGGAAGACAGATGATTCTCTTTCCCACTCTTCCCAGAATTTCACGTATGATCGTAGAGGCTGTTCAGAATTATCATAATGTTCTTGAAGAGGTGCTGATCGCAGCCGCTTTTCTTTCCACCAGGTCTCCCTTTCTACTTCCACCAGGTAAGGAACTGGAAGCGCGGAAGGCACATCACTCCTTCCGGGATCCCATGGGAGATTTTGTCTCCTATATAAAGCTGTATCGAAACTTCCAGAAGAGCAAAAACAGAGAAGAGTATTGCAAGCGAAACTACCTGGATTTGAGAACAATGAAGGAAATCTACAATATTAAGTGCCAGCTAGATGAGATTCTGGGGGAACAGGGAATTCCGCTCAGTTCGGGGGGCACCATAAAAGATTATCTCTGCTCCATTGCCCGCGGCCTGATCCAATTCGTCTGCATAAAATCCGGCCGCGGCGTTTACAAAACCCTGACCGCAGGAAAGATTCAGATTCATCCGGGTTCGGTCATGTTTCGGGAAAACCCCCAGTATATCGTAGCCGGCGAAATCGTCAGAACCACTCGAATGTATGCCAGATCCGTTTCTCCTCTAAAGAAGGAGTGGCTTAAGCAAATTTCCCCCATCGTGTATAGCAATCTGGTGGAAAAGGGCGATAAAATCGTAAAAAGGGCCAGAAAGAGGGATTTTACAAATACAATAAAAATCGGACAGCAAGTATTCAGAATCGATTTGGAAAAGGGTAATCGAAGAACTGTACAGCTGCCCTGGGGAAAGATTCGCCCCCTGATGGAAAAAACAGAGTGGGCGCTGCTGCCGAATTATAAAAACTTAAGGGGCAAAATCATCTTAGGTAACTATGAAATTTTAAACGGAATGAGGCTTAACTCCCTGCTGTACCTGGTACCAAAGATCGAGACTGAGAAAGGTATAATCAATCGAGTACCCATCTCCACCTTTAATCTCAGCTTAAATGGCGAGGAGCTTACAAAACAGATTGATAATCTGCTCAGGCTGTGCAGGATCAAGAAGAAAAGCAAAATGCTTGGTTTTATCACACTTTACACAGACAGTATGGGAAATTACTGGTTTAAAGGGGTAAGGCATTTCCCCACCGCCCTTTCGGAGAGCCTTGCCAGTTTAGAAGCTTTAGCCGATGAGCCGGAGACGGAAAGAAATTTAAAAAATGCCGATCGTAAACAGATCAACGCTCTTTATCGGAAACTGTCGAGTATGCTGGACCAACTTTAAAGCTTTACAGAAGGAATTGATTTAACCTTGCACAAAACTTGCACTGCGCTCATCAACAATTATCTCATCTTTGCCTCGGACCGATTGTTTTACCATTCCCTGCTTCAGCAGACTTTGAATTATAACTTTAACATCCTTAGCTCTTATTCCCAGATGCGTTTCAACCCAATTCACGAAGCTGTCAAGGTTTACCCGCTTCCCCTTAAATGTTGAAATACCATGTTCTTCGGCGAACTTGACCAAACTATTCATAATCTGATTCTGTCGGTTGGTTTGGGTCATGGCTTGTATAATAGAATTAGCCTTTCTCAATCTCTCTGCCATCATCCTGATAATCTTTTTGGCAAAATCCGGATTTGTCCCGATTATCGATTCAAAAAGTTTCTCATTCATCACTAAAACCTTGGTGGCCACAGTGGCGATTGCCGAAGCGGACCGGGGTTTCTTCTCTATAATAGCCATTTCACCAAAGATATCTCCCTTATGAAAGACGATCAGGGTTTTGGATGCTGTTGAAGATGTGCGCTTGCGGATTTCCACCTCCCCCTGAATGATTATAAACATCTCCATACCCGGGTCTCCCTCTTCGAATATAACCTTCCCAGGGGAATAAGAGGTTACATATTTTTCGTAAACACCTCTGTTAATTCTCATAACTCACCCCTAAGATAAGATCGCTCTGATTTGCCCATCCTCGATATGCTCTAAAAAAGTATCGCAGATTCCTCTCTGAATTACCAGGCGCATCATCCCTCCCCTTTTTTTCTTATCAGCATGCATGGCCTGAATGAGCTCGGAAGCGGATATAGATCCTCCGGTCTCAAGCCGGTATTCATAATCAGAGAGAATTTTCTTAACTGAGTGAGCATAGCCTTTCTCAGTAACTCCGATCCTTTCTCCCAGCTCCACAGCTTTGGCCAGACCCCAGGCCACTGCTTCTCCGTGATTCCAGTGCTTAAATCCGCTTACAGCTTCAAGGGCATGGGCAAATGTATGTCCTAAATTGAGAATCGCCCGTTTTCCTGCTTCTCTAAAGTCTTGCTCCACAACTCTTCCTTTGACAATAATACAACGGTGAATAATTTCTTTTAAGATCTGCGGCTGCCTGTCCATAATTTCATGTATCTTTTCAGAGAGCAGGTTAAACAGATCGGCATCGCCGATCATGGCAGTTTTTATAGCTTCAGCCAGGCCTGCTTTGTATTCCCTGAAGGGAAGGGATTTTATAGCCTTTATGAAGAGACAGATTTCCTCAGCAGGGTAAAATGTTCCTGCCATGTTTTTATAGCTATTTATATTAATACCGGTCTTCCCTCCGATGGCGGCATCCACCATGGCCAGCAAGCTGGTCGGAATCAGCACTAAACGGCATCCGCGCATGTAGATTGATGCGCTGAAGGAGGCAAGGTCACAGATAACACCGCCTCCTACTCCTATGATGACTCCATCTCTTCCAAGTCCCGAATGAACAGCCTTACGGATGATTTTTTCCACGCTCTGCCAGCACTTGCTACTCTCCCCGGGATTCAGCACTACAGGATTAGAGGTATCTTTACCAAACAGGGAATATGTGTTCAGGTCAAAAACTGTAACTGTGTCCTTTCGGCTCGTCATATCTGAAAGCTTTACACTATCTTCAAATCGAATAAATGATTTACAAGCACCGAATGTAAACTCAAGCGGCTCCATCATTCTACCTTTCCGCCCAGATTTCTAAAATAATCCAGGAAATTTGGAAAGGAAACTGAAGCTGCCTCAAATCCATGTACTTCCACTTTATCCCTGACTCCCGCGCTCAAAACAGCCGCGGCCATGGCGATTCTATGATCCCCTTCAGAATTAATTACACCACCTGAGAGTAACTGCGGCCCTTCCAGAGAAAAGCCGTCATTATGCACTGTAACGCTCCCACCCAAAGCGCTAATAAATCGTGAGACGGCTTCAATCCTGTCACTCTCCTTATGTCTTAGCTCCTTAGCACCCCTGACCTCTGTACAGCCCTGAGCAAAAGCTGCTAAAACAGCAATCAGGGGAATTTCATCAATCAGGAATGGCACTTCGGACCCCTTAATGGAAACTCCATGAAGAGTATCCGGCTTAATGTGTATGCTTCCGATCGGTTCGTTTCCAGAGCTGGATTCCTCAACGATCTCTATCCGAGCTCCCATCCTTCGAAGAACTTCATAAAAACCCATGCGGGTGGGGTTAATACCGCAATTGTATACTGTAATCTCCCGGCCTGAAATTAGAGCAGCCGTTATGAAGAAAGCGGCTGAAGAAGGATCTCCGGGAATCTTAACATCAAAAGCCGGAATACGGCTTACCGGCTCAAGAATCAGGCAATCCTCCTCTGTACTTATGGGGAGCTGCAGGTAATTAAATAACTTTTCCGTATGATCCCGGGAATTAAGACAGCCTCTAAGAACTGTTTTTCCAGTGCTTCTCAGTGCGGCAAACAGAATAGCGCTTTTAACCTGGGCGCTGGGTATGGTGAGCTCATAGTCTATGGGAGACAATGAGCCGTCACCCGGCAAGAACGAAAGAGGGGCATATTCCCCTGAAGCCCGGCCTGCAATGGCTGCCCCCATGCGCCTCAAAGGCTCCACTACCCTCAGCATGGGCCTGGACATCAAGGATCTGTCCCCAACCATAACCGTATAAATCGGAAGCCCCGCTAAAAGACCGGCCAGCAGGCGTAGTGTTGTCCCTGAGTTCCCTGCATCGAGGGGAGCTTCCGGCTCTCGGAATCCCGTAAGCCCTAAACCCTCGATCCTTAAATTCCTATTCTTCCTTTCTCCTGTTTCGGATATGGAAACCCCCAGGGAACTCAAGCACCTCCGCGTTACCAGGCAGTCTCCTGTATTGAGAGAATTTCGCACTAAACATGCCCCATCAGAAACTGCACCGAGCATAAGAGCTCTATGGGTTAAAGATTTATCCGGTGGGGGGTTGAGTTCTCCCCCAATTCCATTGGGAGCATAAAAAACGGCTTTCATCGGCTAATTATAATCGATAAAATCCCTTAACTCTTTTACAAGTTTAAAATTCCTGAGTTTGGAAATTGCCTTTTCCTGAATCTGCCGCACGCGTTCACGGGTAATGCCTAAGGTTTTTCCGGTTTCTTCAAGGGTGCAGGGGCCTCTGCAGGTCAGTCCGAAACGGAGTTTAATGATTTTCATCTCTCTCTTATTTAATTTATTTAACACACGCTCGAGGGTATCCTGCAGCGTCATGATAAATACAGCCTCAAAAGGCTCTCCGGTTAAATCATCCTTGATCAGATCGGAGAGTTTGGTGACATTCTCATCATCAACAGATGAATCTAAAGATGCGGTCTCCTGAGAGAGCTTTAATATTTCTTTAATTTTAGAAGGCTGTAGATTCATATATCTGGCAAGCTCCTCACTTGAAGGATCCCGTCCCAATTCCTGAGTGAGATGCTTGGCTACGAAATAGCATTTTTTAATTGTATTAAGCATGTGAATCGGAATGCGAATCACCCGGCCCTTATCGGCTAAGGATTTTATAATAGCCTGTCTAATCCACCAGGTCCCATAGGTCGTAAATCGGCATCCTCGTTTGTAGTCGAATCTCTCCACCGCTTCAATCAATCCTATATTTCCCTCATCAATAAGATCGAGGAGTGAAAGACCCCTATACTGGTATTTTTTAGCAATAGATACAACCAGTCTTAAATTGGCGTTAATCATTCTGTTTTTCAACATTTTTAGCTTTTGTTCACTTTTTCTCTTTCGCTCCAGGCAGGCACGCCTGGTTGAGCCGTCTCTCTTTATTTCCTCCTTTAGCATTTCAAGCTCCTTCCGGATGGCATCGATACCTGCGCCGATTTCCTGCTCGTCCTTAAGGCTTAAGAGCGGGTACATGGATATCTGTTTAAGATAAAGAGCAAGAGGGTCTGTGTCTGAGTCCTGTCTCTTTTGTTTTTCCGTATTTCCCTGCACTTTTAAATGCATATGATAATTTATACAATGAGCAGGTTTCTATCCTACTCATACCCTTCTTAAAAAATAGACCTTTATATACTAAAAAACTACAAAAATACTTATAGATCATGTAAACAAAATACAATTTTTTAGCCTCGGGGGGCATTATAGGGATCAACCGGTTTGCCATCATGATATACTAAAAACAAGAGCTGTGGTATGCCCTCATGAACGTTCATTCCCAGGCGAGCGATTTCAGTTCCTTTCTTAACGGATTCTCCTACTTTAACTAAAGTCTCTTCATTCCCCGCATAAACATAAATATAATTATTCTTCGATTCAACGAACACAACCCGGCCAAAACCTCGATAGGGCCCCACCCAAACAACATGACCGGATGAAACAGAAACAACTTTATCCCCCTTGTTTCCATGAATTATTATTCCGGTGACCTTTCCTTTAAGGCTTTTCCTTTGCCCTGGATGAGGCCATATCAGAACATTCTTCTGTTCAGTAGAATATATGGATGGGGAGCTGACTATATTCTGTTCTTCAGGCAATGCAATGCTGCCAGGGATATAGAGCTTCTTCCCCACATAGAGCCTGGTAGAATCCATAATATTGTTAATCTTAATAAGATTATCCAGATCCACATCGTAACGCCTGGAAATGCTGTAAAGAGTGTCACCCTTTTGCACTGTATATAGAGATGGAATCCTGATCTCAGTTCCTTCTTTAAGTTGAGAGGGATCTTTTATCCCGTTGTAGGTCTTCAATATATCAACAGAAATATAATACTTCCTTGAGATTTTGTAGAGGGTATCACCCCTTTTCAAGGTATATATCTGCTCGTTTGCGAATAGATTGCCACCCACCAGGATCAACAGTAATGATAGTAGTCTTATATATCGTGACATTTGCCTAAAATAAGCTTCGGCCTCACACTCTATAAACTGAAATTGCAAGCTTTATTACTCATAGTGAATATTAGGATGGAATAGAATTGTGATGATTAATACCTCGGGCTGGGGAGATTTGAACTCCCGGCCTCTCGGTCCCGAACCGAGCGCGCTAACCACTGCGCCACAGCCCGATCTTAGATCCCTGCAAGGGGTAAAAAAACCCCCAAACGGGGGTTTTTACGGGAGCGACGGGACTTGAACCCGCGATCTCCGGCTTGACAGGCCGGCGCGATAACCTGCTTCGCCACGCCCCCTTATTACGCTGTATACATTTCACGGTACTATACGTATCAAATACTGAAGTGTCAAGACCCTGATTGACATTCCTGCAGGTTCGATGTTAAGGTTTCACCGTTAGGCATCCGCTCCGAATGAGCGGGTCAGCTTGAAATAAACTTAAAATTAGAATACTTCCATTGCGGTCGAAGGCTGCAATGGAATCCGATTGTAATGTTTAAGTAATATTGCATAAAGGATGTTCAATGCCCTCAAGAGAGTTCAGGCGCTTAGGCCGAAAAAAGAGTAAAAAACCTGCAACGTATATCGAAAAGAAAAGGACTGCTCATCCATTCTTATATATTTTCAGTGTCATTATTTTAATCATAATCGTGGTAACTTTTGTCGGCGGACCGCTTATTTCTCGCTCCGCCGGCAGTGGATCAATAAGCTTCGGCACTTATAAGGGGAAATCCATCGATTATTATCCCGGAAATTATTTTTCTCAGCAAAAAGATATCTATGCTGAGCGGCTGCGGCAGTCAGGAGGAAATGATAATCTGGAAACTCAAGCCTATAAGGTATGGCGGAATGCATTTGACCAGACAGTTTTTCATACGGCTGTGCTCCTTGAAGCTGAAAAAAGCAATATATGGGTATCGGAAAACCTTATAGACAAAGCCGTTATAAGCTCCGGACAGTATATGGTTGATGGAGAGTTCAACGAGGAAAAATACCGGAACACCCCTAATTCGGAGCGTTTCGCAACCCGAAAGCTTTTTAAAGAACAAATCATCCATGAACGGTATCTTGCCGATGTTCTAGGCGCTCAGAAATCAAGCCGGAAGGAGATGAATTTTATTAAGGAGATGGCTGATGTGCAGCGAAGCTTTTCCTTTGTGCATTTTCTATTTTCAGATCTTCCGGAGGAAAAAGTTCTCTCCTATGCAGAAGAAAATCGCAACCGATTTAAAAAAATAAAGCTCAGCCGCATACTAATCAAATCAAGTGCAAGTGAAGCTGAGGAAATCAAAAAGAAACTTGATGCGAGGATCAGCAGTTTTGAGGAACTGGCCAGAGCCCATTCAAAGGATCTATATGCAGAAAAGGGTGGAGACATGGGATGGCGCTATTTTTACGATCTTGAAGGAGATTTTGATTCCACAGAGCCGGTAGAAAAGATCTTCAGTCTGAATGAAGGTGATCTGACGAGCGTACTATCCAGCCGTTTTGGATGGGTTATCTACCGCAGCAATTCGCCCTCTATCGAAATGGATATATTTGACGATGAGACTCTTCAAATTGCCAGACATTATATCATGAGATATGAGAAGGGAATGGTTGAAGATTATTTCCAGGAAAAAGGCCAAAACTTCAGCACCAGGGCTAATGAGATCGGATTCAGACTTGCTGCCATTGAAAGAGGTATTGTTCCTTCCGAAACGGATTATTTCCCCTTAAATTATCAGGGAATCTTCTTTATGACGCCTGTCAGGGCTTTAGACCAGGAAGTCAACATATCTTCAGCTTCCTACAGCCGAGAATTTTTTGAGGTTGCGTTCTCTATTCGTAAAAACCAGATCTCAGATCCTATTATGCTGGATGATCAGGTTATAGTACTAAACCTGGAGGACGAAAGAAAGACTCCTGAACGAGGTCTCGCTCTGATGGAGGATTTTTACCGCTATTTTGCAGCCAGAACATTAGAAGCCGACCTACAGAATGTATTAATGGATCCGGATTTCTTAGAGGATAACTTTAACAACATATTCTATCAGTACATCTTTCCCAGACAATAGATGGTATCTGCAGAACCCCTTTTGATTGATACGGGCAAGGGATTTACGATCAAGTACAAAGGAAAATTTCTCTATTCATCGGTTAGTCCCCTGGCTGCTGTTCAGAAGCGGGTGTCCAGAATCTCCTTAACCCACCAGACCCTCATTTTTATTCCCTCACTGGGTTTAGGATACGGTCTTAGAGAGCTTCTCCTAAGGCTTCCGCCTGACTGCCATATACTCTGTATTGAGGCTGACCAGTACCTGATGGCTTTAGCCGTACAGAGCCGGATAGTTAAATTGCCGGAGGACCCAAGGATAACTATAATTCGAACTGATAAAACTGCAGGAGCGATCAAGACACTTTATTCCCTGGGAGTCTGGAACTTCAGGCGGGTAGAGACCCGCTATCTATGCGGCGGATATCACCTTAACAAGGAAATATATAAGAAGATGCAGTTGGCTTTGGAAGAGGAGGTCCGTACCTACTGGCAGAACAAGATCACCCTTATCAATATGTCAAAGCTCTGGATGAAGAACCTCTTCTATAATCTTAAGTCCACATGCGGCGCTCGGGATATCAGCAGTCTAATAACAGATAAGCCGATTATAGTGACAGGAGCCGGCCCCTCGTTGGAAGAAAGCTTTAAGTGGATTGAGAAGGTCATAGGGGATGTAATCATCCTGACCGTTGACACAGCCCTGCCTGCTCTGCTGGATGCAGGGATAAAGCCGGACTATGTTTTTATGCTGGAATCCCAGTTAATCAATCTGCAGGATTTTCTTCCCCACCATAACTCAGATATTACCCTAATATGTGATATCACTTCTAATCCACTAATCATTCGCCTCTTTAGGGATAATCTTTACTTTTACTCATCCCGATTCCATCCTTTGAAGCTGTTCGACCGTCTTATAAGCTTCGGACTTCTTCCTGCGTCTATTCCTCCCCTGGGATCTGTGGGAGTTGCTTCTGTACATACAGCCCTGAAAATTACAAACGGTCCGGTGCTTTTCACAGGGCTGGATTTCAGCTATATAGCTGAAAAAACCCATGCACGGGGTACTCCAGTAAACAGAATTATGCATTTTACCTCCAGCCGTATAAAACCCGCAGGCATGATGAGCTACGAGGCGATTTTTAAGCGTCCCCTGCTTAAGCTTGAGGGAAAAGATAAATCAGAAACAATAAGTGATCTTATTTTAAGATCTTATTCCCTGCAGCTTAAAAAAGAAATTTCCGGCACTAGAAGGGTCTTTGATATGGGCCGGACGGGATTACCCACAAATGCTCCTCAGATTCGCTCTGAAGCCGAGCTATTAAATGTCTTAAGGTCAGTTTCTGCTGAACGCTGTAGAAAAATAGAAAATAATTTTTGTCCCTCTTTAGAGGCTGTCAAGGCCTTTTATGAGACTGAAATGGAATTACTGCTGCATGCTGAAAAACAGCTGGAAGAAGACTTAAGCCGGCGCGTTTCCGGGAAATTTACCTTAAGTGAAAGCACCAAAGAGATCCTAAAAGACATTGAGTATACAGTCTTACATTTTCCTGATCTAACTCCGGACTTATCAGCTTCTGAAAATTTTATACCCCGGGTATTAGCCTCAATCCATTTTTTTCTCTCCAGGCTGCGGCGCCTGGAATCGAGTATATTGTGCGGTAGAGCTTAATTCTCCCCGCTTTTAAGAACAGAGAGAAAGGCGCTCTGGGGAAGCTGTACATCACCCACCATCTTCATTCGCTTCTTTCCTTCCCTCTGTTTTTCCAGGAGTTTCCTTTTTCTGGATATATCACCGCCATAGCATTTGGCTGTAACATCCTTTCTCATGGCAGAAATTGTCTCCCGGGCAATAATCTGACCTCCAATAATGCCCTGAATGGGTATCTTAAACTGATGCCTGGGAATTTCATCCCTCAACTTTTTGCACACAAAGCGTGCTCTTTGATAGGCATCATCCCTGTATACAAGCTGGGAGAGGGCATCCACGGCCTTACCGTTAAGGAGGATATCGAGTTTAACAATATAGGTTTCCCTGTAATCTGCCATTTCATAATCAAAAGAGGCATAACCCCTGCTTAAGGATTTCAATCGGTCGTAAAAATCAAAAACAACCTCTGAGATAGGCATATCATAGATCAGCTCTACCCTCTTTTCATCCAGATAGGTAAGATTCTTCTGAACGCCGCGCTTCTCCAAACAGAGAGTGATAATATTTCCCAGGTAGGGTGAGGGGGTGATAATGGAAGCATGAATATAGGGCTCTTCAGCCTTTATTATTTTACCGGGATCAGGATAGCTTACTGGATTGTCCACATAAACAAGCTGTCCATCTTTAAGGGTAAAGCGAAATTTAACTGACGGCGCAGTAAATACAATGGAGAGCATAAACTCCTTTTCAAGTCTCTCCTGAACAATTTCAAGATGCAGAAGGCCCAAGAATCCGCAGCGGAAACCAAAGCCTAAGGCCGCAGAGGAATCTTTTTCGAATATTAAGGAAGCATCGTTCAATTTGAGTTTCCCCATAGCCAGAGCCAGCTCATCGTAATCATTGGAATCGACCGGATAGATGGAAGAAAACACTACCGGTTTAACCTGGCGGAAGCCGGAAAGCGGATTCCTGCAGGGGTTCTGATTATCCGTAATAGTATCCCCAACACGGATATCAGAAATTGTTTTAATGCCGGCAACAAAATAACCGACATCCCCGGCATGAAGCTCATCTGTTTTTTGAAGACCAAGCTGAAAGACACCCACTTCATCAACCCTGTAGGACGAATTATTAGACCAGAAGCAAACCTCCTGACCCATCCTGATTAGACCTCCGAACAGGCGGATATGAACAATAACTCCCCGGTAGGAATCATAATGGGAATCAAAAATTAATGCCCGAAGTGGCTCCTCCTCGGTACCTCCCGGGCAGGGGATTCTCTCCACCAGCGCTTCGATCAGCTCATCTATCCCTGTACCGAGCTTGGCCGAAACCTGGAGAGCTAATTCTGAATCTAGCCCCAGGTCATGTTTAATCTGCTTCTTAACCAGGTCAATATTCGCAGCGGGGAGATCGATCTTATTAATTACAGGTATTATGGTCAGATCATGCTCTATTGCCATGTACATATTGGAAAGAGTCTGAGCTTCCACACCTTGAGTGGCATCGACTAAAAGAATGGCTCCCTCACAGGCAGAAATTGCTCTGGAAACTTCATAGTAAAAATCCACATGTCCCGGAGTATCTACCAGATTCAAAAGATAGTCCTTTCCATTTCTCGACCTATATGGCAGGGCTACAGCCTGGGACTTTATAGTAATTCCACGTTCCCTTTCAATCTCCATGGTATCAAGAATCTGATTATGGAACTCACGGTCCGATATAATCTGCGCTCTCTGAATAAAACGGTCCGCCAAAGTAGACTTACCGTGATCAATATGGGCAATAATACAAAAGTTCCGTATTTGTTCTTTTTCCATTATTTTTAACGCATTTACTATACCCGAAGGCATTTTTTCCATCAAGGCCGAAGCCATTATACGGAATATATTACATATGAGGGTGGGGATTCTCACCCCAATGTGCCTGGCGAATTTTCGCAGTCACTTCACTCTTGATTTCATATAGCAGATTATTATACTTATGATAGGATGATATATGGTTTCAGAATACAATAACACGAAAATATTAATCGTTGACGATCAGCAGGTCTTAAGAAACGTTTTGGTAAAATTCATACAAAAAGCTGGATTCGAGCCCATTGAAGCGGAAGACGGCAAGAAAGCTATCGATCTCTACCGCACCTTACACCCTGCCGTGGTTCTCTCGGACATTATGATGCCTCGTATGGACGGCTTAACGCTTTTGAATGAAATTAAAAAAATTGATTCGCAAGCTGTTGTAATCCTAATGACAGGCTATGGAAATGAAGATGTGCTGTTAAAAGCCTTACGAGGCGGAGCTTCCAACTATTTTAAAAAGCCGTTTAACTTCCATGAAATCGTTGAGGTTATAAAACATCTCTTAAAGCATCAGACAGAATTAGATCTCTCCCAGGTGTATTCGCCCTATTTGGTAAAGGAAAGCAAGCATTTTGTTTTTAAAACCATTGATGCTGATATCTTTCCAATTATCAACCAGATTACTCTTCATTTCAAGAATATCGTTCCGCTCTCAGAAATACTCAATCTGAAAGTCGGTATAGAGGAGATACTGAAAAATGCAGTTGAGCACGGGAATCTCAGCATCACAACGGATGAAAAAAACAAAGCGATTGAACGGGGAAAGTTCGGGGAACTTGTAGAGGATAGATTAAAAAAGGGAGGCAATGCAGATAAAAAGATCTTCGTAAATGCTGAAGTAACAGCAGACCTGTTGAAAGTAACCATTCGGGATGAAGGTGACGGGTTTAACTGGCAATCCCTGCCCGATCTGCAGGCGGAAAGCCTGCTTCAATATTCGGGGCGGGGAATTTTCTTAACACGTATTTATTTTGATGAACTGATTTATAACCAGAAAGGAAATGAAGTTACTTTGATTAAATCAAGGGAATCAAAGATCAGCCGTTAGATCAGATAAAAATATCAGTCTCCAGGTAGGCGGCCAGTTGAATAACACTTTCCAAAAAACCCGACTTCCTCTTCTTTACAAATATCCGGAGAAGAACAAATCTATTCTCCATATCTACTTTCCAGCCGTGAACAGTCAAGGGGTCATTCTCTGAAAGCCCGGACTCGTCGGCTATAGAACCTTGCAGGACTTGCTTGATCACATAGTCAGTGCGCCAGAGAAATTTACCTACCTTCTCAATCTTTATACCAAATAGAGGAAAGAAAAGATTCTCCTTGAGATCTCTTTCAAGAGCAACCTCCACAGGACTGAAGGGACGTTCTGCTAAGTTTAATACGCCTGTCAGTTCGGAACCTCCCCTGGTCCAGGCCAGGCTTATTAAACATGGATGATCCAAATTCAGAATAGCTTCCTGGATATCTCGAAGATCGGTAAACTCTTGCCTATTGAGAGTTTTTATTATATCACCCTGCCTGATACCCGCTCGATGGGCCGGTTCACCGGGTACTGTATACACCACTACTAATCCCTCATCGGTTTTGTGAAGTGCCATACCAAGCCACGAATGGGACACCTCTTCTCCCTCGAATAAACGGGGTAAGATGGTGTTAATCCAGTTAAAGGGAATAGCAAAATTTATACCTTCAAATTGCTCAATTCCGGCAAACACAACTCCTATCAACTCACCCTGGTCACCAATCAAAGGACCACCGCTGTTACCGGGATTCACAGGTACATCTATCTGGATAGCATCACCAATCTGCAAGAATCGTCTGCCCATAGCGGACACAATTCCTGAGGTCACAGTATTTTCCAATCCGGCCGGCGAACCTATAGCCATAATTGAATCCCCAGGCTTTAGAGCGTAATCGCCCCCTGAGGATAGAATAAACTCCGGCTCGACTTCCGTCTTTATCAGAGCTATATCAAAGATCCTATCGTAGCCCACAACCCTAGCAGGTATCTTTTCTTCAACCCTGTCTGAAAGCCGGATATAGAGCCTTGAATATCCTTCGTATTCCGGATCTACCTCACTGGCAATCACATGGTAGTTTGTAAGCAGATACCCCCGTTTATCGATAAAAAATCCACTTCCGATGACCCTATCCGGGTACCCTACTCCGCGTTCGATTTTAATTCCCCTGTTCACCCAGATCGTTACCGTGCCGCGCACAATTTTTTCTACCGGCGGAATCTCAAGGATTTTAGTCTTAAACCCCTCTGGAATAGAAAAACCCCGCTCATTCATGGTCATCATGATTCTTTGGCTGGTCTGGCTGTTACCGATTTCTGCAGCCATTTTCAGCACAAATAAAAGCTGCTGTTCAGTAGGTTCCCCCTTCGATAAGGCCTTCAAAGCCGTAATATAAGCAGTTGGTAATTCATCCTCTTCCGCCAGGCTTTCTGCCAGTAAAAACAAAATCTGACCTTCAGACCACTCGGAAACAAGCTCTTCACGGTTAATCCCCTTAAGAGAGCAAAAATATTTATGAGCCCTGGCGTATTCCTTATTATTCATATGCTCATGAAAATCCTCAACTATCCTGTCTATGACGCTTTGTTTAAGTTCTTCACATTCTTCTCTGAATAGTTCTATCTCCGGCTTTCTTTCAAGATAGGAAATATCCTGGTATGCTTCGAAGATCTGGCCCTCCTCAACCAGTTTACGCACATTATCAAGATACAGTTGATCAACTCTCTTTTCTTCTTCAGCAGTATCCGTGCTATTATAAGTTGCACAGCTTAAGAAGGCTCCTGCAAGAAGCGCCAGTATAAAAAGCCTCCTCATTGCAGTTCCTCTATGTAGATCCTACCCAGGTTGTGAAAGATAAAATATTCGCGGTTGTTCATCCTTTGTATCCCTTCTGATAAACTTAATGGCGGAGTACCCGGAGGGCCGATCCAGAAAAGATCTCTTTCAGGATCATAGGATACAGGAATAACCCGTCTGCCGCGCTCTACCCGCTTGAGTATCCCTTTTATGAATAAAGCCTTTAAATCGAATGTCCCGTTTAAAGAGGAAGAAAACTCCCGTATTAGTCTGCCGTCAGAGAGCTCATATTCCCGGCTGTCATAAACCCCGTCTCCATTATAATCCCAGTACATTTCCGTATTGGGGTTGATTATCTGGACATATTCAAATTTTCCGTTTCCATCCTGATCTAAAGCTATTTTAATCAACCCTCCCTCTGAATACTCTTCCCGGATCTCATAATGCCCGTCTCCATCCAGGTCCCGGAATCCTAAGGCAGGAGCTGAGCCTCTATAATGCACAATTCGCCTAAAAAGCCCATCTTCATTCGGATCTTCATTCAGTCGAACGATCTGACCACCTGAGTATGTATATACTCTGGCCGGATAGACAGATTCAGATACATATTCATCCATCCGAAAAGAGTGGATGAGAATATCCTTTTTTGAAGCCCAGCCTGGATCATTATGAAGATACAGCCTGAAATATGAGTCCCCGGCTTCGGAAGACCGGGTTAGTATTTCAAGCACAAATTGGTTGGGAAGGAGATGGTAAACTTCACGGCCCTGAGCGATAGGAAAAGAGATACTGTATAAAAAGGGGTATTCGCTGTAATGATAACGGATCCTGCTGTCCTCCTCATTCAGTAAGATAACCTGAACCGGGATTGCATTGCCTGCAGTGCTGTCTGAGTTTGATCCGGCCTTAGATATAAATTTAATCTCAATTTCCGCTGCCCCATCCTGATTACTATCCAACTCCAAGGACTCAAGCTTTCCCTGAGAGTATCGGTACCTCTCTTCATAATAGCCGTCATGATTGCTGTCTACGAATCGCATACCGGAATAGTTCAAAGAGGCATCTACCAATTCCTTAAGAAGATCATGATCGGTTTTAAGAAGCCGGTAAGCTTCCTCCAGATAATCCACATAGCTATTGCCTCCGAGGGACAGAAAAAGCTTTAGATAATACCTGGGATTATCAGGCTCCGAGTGTAAGCCCAGCAATGCAGCCCCCGGGTCTCTGCCATTCGAAATGAAGTATTCTTTAATTAGGGCAATACGGGTCTTTGGATTCTGTTCAATGCGGGCCTGAGCATAGAGGAGCGCAGGCTCGTGAGGGAATTCATTGAGCCCGGCTGCCAGTACGGCTTTTGCCCTATTAATATCGCCTGTTTCATCTAAAACCTCAGTGTATAATAAATAGAACTTAAGCGTTTTGGGAAACCGCTTTAATGCATCAGAAAGATAATTTTTAAGCCTCTGAGTCTCTCTCATTCCCTTAAGGTACTGAGCCCGGAGAAGAGCTATATCCGTATTCTCGATCCTCTGATTGCCCAGTTCCAGAAGTATTCGATTTGCTCTTTTAAACTGACCGGTGCGCAGGAGAACTTCAGCCAGCTTAAGTTTTGCCAGATACGGATTCGTAGAAACCCATGAATCAGCGTTAATAGCTTTTTCCAGGTATTCTATTCCCTGGTATGTTGTCTCCTGTTTCTGTAAGTTTAGCCGGGAATAGAGAAAATTAGCTTCAGAGAAGTCCGGGAAAAATTCTAAAGAGATTTTTAGCAGTTCCTTGACAGAAGAGATATCTCCCGAATTGTAGAGCTTTTCTGCCTGTTTAAAATAGCAGAAAGCGATATTCTGTTCAGTTGATTCAGTTGATAGTGAAACAGCATAGCGGCCTGAAAGCAGAAATACGGATAGGATTAGACCTGTTTTAAATACCTTAACCATTGATTACTCATACAGACTCACCCAATAAACTATTCGGATCCTTCCGCGGTGGAAATCCCAGCAGCTTTCTAACATCACTGTCGTCTAATGTTTCTTTTTCCACCAGGGTTTTTGCTAAAAGGACGAGCTTTTCCTTATTTCGGGTAAGTATTTCTTTAGCTTTTTTAAGACAGTATTCAACAATATCTTTCACTTCCCTGTCTATTTGTTTTGCCGTTTCTTCGGAGTAATCCTTGTGCCGGGCAATCTCTTTACCCAGAAATATCGGTTCTTCCTTTTTACCGTATGCTATGGGTCCCAATTCCCGGCTCATACCCCATTCACAGATCATTTTTCTGGCTATGTCGGTTACCTGTTCAATATCGTTCTGCGCCCCTGTGGTGCTTTCATTAAAAATGATATCTTCGGCTGCATATCCCCCCATACTGATTGTAATTCTGTCTCTCAGCCATCCTTCACTCCGTGAATATGAGTCTGTTTCTGGTAGTGAAAAGGCAAAACCCAATGCCTGCCCGTGAGGTACGACGGTCACCTTATGCAGAGGATCGGCATTTTTCAGGTAATAGTGCAGAAGCGCATGGCCGGCTTCGTGATATGCGGTCATTTCTCTTACCTTGGGAGGAATGATCTTTGACTTCCGCGCAATTCCCATCATGGCTTTATCCCTGGCGTCCTCGAAATCCTGCATATCCACCTTATTGTTATTTCTCCTGGCAGCATAGAGGGCAGCCTCATTTACCATATTGGCCAGATCCGCTCCGGATGATCCGGGTGTAGCCCGGGCTATCCTGTTAAGATCCACATTACCGGCCAGTGGAATCGATTTACTGTGAAGCTGCAGGATCTTCTGCCTCTCGTTGCTGTCAGGCATATCCACTACAACCTGCCGGTCAAACCTTCCAGGTCTTAAAAGTGCCGGATCGAGGACATCGGGCCTGTTGGTTGCAGCAATGATAATTACACCGTCCTTGGTATCAAAGCCATCCATCTCCACCAGCATCTGATTCAGGGTCTGCTCACGCTCATCATGTCCGCCGCCGTACCCTGCTCCACGTGTCCTGCCAACTGCATCCAGCTCATCGATGAACAGAATACAGGGAGCATTCTTCCGCCCCTGCTCAAAGAGATCCCTTACCCTACTGGCCCCTACGCCCACAAACATCTCCACAAAATCAGAACCGGACAGATGAAAAAAAGCAACACTTGCTTCTCCGGCAATGGCCTTGGCCATAAGGGTTTTTCCCGTACCCGGCATGCCGACGAGCAGCACGCCTTTGGGAATTTTTGCCCCGATTTTGATAAACTTTTCCGGGCTTTGTAAGAATTCAACCACTTCCTGCAGCTCATACTTGGCCTCTTCCTGTCCGGCCACATCTGCAAAAGTAATTTTCTTTCCAGTGTCGAGATACTGTTTAGCCCGGCTTTTACCGAAACTGAAAGCCCTGTTACCGCTGCCCTGCACCTGTCGAAACATGAACCAGATAAAGAAGAATCCCAGGATCCAGGGAAGAAATTCTATAAAGATCCTGATAGGGGTCACGGTCTTTGCCCCTCCGGTTACGCGCACTGCTTTTTGGGTAAGCCTCTCTATTAATTGAGGATCCTGGTATGGTATATTGGTTTTAAAAAAGACAAGATCACCGGCCTGACCGCGCAGGGTTCCCTGGATTTCAGATTGATCCACGATTTTAACGGAATCAATCAAGCCCTGATCCAGATAATTCAGAAAAACAGAGTAAGGGATCTGCTGGCTGACATTACGGTCACTATAAAGGAAGAAAAATATAAAAAAGAAAGCCAGAACCAAAAGAGAGATCAGGGCAACCCTGTTATTGAAGTTGAATTTGGAAAACCCGGGTTCCGGCCCTTTTTTGTTTGGCTTTTTATTATTATTCACGATTCCCCCCCATACGCCTTGGTCCGGCTTCCGAGCCGGGCCCCATACGCCTTGGTCCGGCTTCTTAGTCCAGCGCAGCCTACGCCTGCGATGGGTTTCTTAGTCCAGCGCAGCCTACGCCTTGGTCCGGCTTCCGAGCCGGGCCCCCCATACGCCTGCGATGGGTTTCTTAGCCGGATGCTTTGATCCAGCTTCTTAGCTGGATAGTTTTTCAATGCCGATTGTCATCTTACATATGTCTTTTTGTGATAGCCTGGGTCTGAATCTATTGGGATATCCGTAAGGTTCTCCCAGCACTGCCACAATTCCTTGTTTGTCAGTAATAATCGGCATCTTCCACCTCTTAAGTATCGGCACTCTCCATTCGGTAAATAGTTTCTTGACGGCTTTTAAGCCCCCCCTGATCCTTATCCGATCACCTGATTTCCAGGATCGCACCACAATCGGATCACCGGCTGCCTCAATGTCTATCGCAACAGCTTTGTTTGTCGCTAGATCCGGCGCCAGCCGGGCTCCCAAGGCCGGCGTCAGCCGGGCACTTTGCACAGGACTAACTGCTTCGTAAAATTTAAAACGCAATCCTGCGTTCGGTACAATATAATGTCGGTTCGTTCTAACGACTATAAGATAACCTTTTTTGGACTTACAGACAATATCCCTTTCAATAAAAAGATATTCCCTCTTCCGGTATAAGCGCACCCCGTATCCGGAGAGAATAATCCGTCTTTTCCGGATATATTCATCATCTAAAAGGCAGGACAGGTACCTGTATGGAACTCTCCCTACCCCCTTATTCAGCATGTTTATCAGTTGATAAAGAGAAAATATTCTGATTATACCCGGAGCAGCTATAAAATTTTCAGATTTTATCCTGAATCCATGATAACTCTCCGCCCAATTAAGGTTTAAATTTGCTTCTTTAGCAAAATATTCATTTATAAGGGTCATTTTTTCAGCCAGGGAGGTTAAACTCCCCCGAAATCCTGAAAACATGCTCTCCACAACAGGGATGAGCTTGAGCCGCACGGCATTTCGCAGGTAATCGGGATGAAGATTGGTCGAATCCGTAATATAGGAACGATTACGGTCATGTAAAAATTTAAGTATCTCCTGACGTGAGCAGTAAATCAGCGGACGAATAATCCTTCCTCTCCGGGGCGGGATCCCGGAAAGCCCCGCAGCAGCACCCTGAAAGAATCTCATAATAAGGGTTTCTATATTGTCGTCATTCGTATGTCCCACTGCAATAAAATCACATCCTAACTCCTCGGCACATTCCTTGAAATACTTATACCGCTCTTCCCGAGCTAAGTCTTCCAGGCTTCTAACGGTAGAAATGGACATATTCTTTAAATACCCGGGAGTTATGCACTTGACCTTGAGTTCTACCTTGATTAAAGAACATACTTTTTTAACAAAAGCAGCTTCTTCTTCTATTTCCTTTCTGGATCGTATCCCGTGGTTCAGATAGGCACAATAAAGGGTTAGAGGAAAACTTTTTCTTAAATCAGCAAGTATTTGAAGAAGTGCTGTGGAATCCGGTCCGCCTGAAAAGCCCACAAGGATACTGGAATGTGCAGGTATCCCATATTCCCGAAAATAGTTAAGGACTTTTTCAATTGTTTCCGTATTACTTTTTATTGATGACATTCATCACCTTTTCAGGACCTTCTTCCTGCAGTTTCAGAATACCGTCTGCGGCGGTATGAAGGGCCTCATCAATTAAGGAGGCTTCCTCAACCGGTGGTTCTGTAAGCACATAATGAATGATTTCTTCTTTAAACGGCGGCCTTCCCACGCCTATATAAAACCGGATAAAACTGCCGGTTCCCAGTCTGGAAATAATGGAAGATAGGCCTTTGTGCCCGGCAGATGAGCCTTTTAACTTAAGCCTGCATACACCCGGCTGCAGATCCAGGGTATCGCAAATTACTACTAGCTGCTCTGTTGTTGATTTCGTAGCCCTTAACACATCAGGAAATATAACGCCTGAGCGATTCATATAGGTTAAGGGTTTTACTAAATACAGAATATGGTCCCCGTATTGCCCCCTTCCAACTTCATATTTTTTCATAAAGGGCTTTTTAAGATCAGTTTTTAATATATAAGCCAGTATATCAATGGTTCTGAAACCAACATTATGGCGCGCCAGCCTGTATCTGGAACCCGGATTGCCCAGTCCAATAACAGTTATGGACAGATATTACTCCTCAGCTTCTTCTGCTTCCTTTTCAGCTTCTTCTTCCACTTCCTCTTCTATCTCAACCTCAGCAACTTCCTCTTCCACTCGCTTATGAGCTATGGTACACACAACCTGATCACCCGGATTGAGTACTTTCACTCCCTCCGGGATTGCAATTTCACTTATATGGATCGAATGCCCGATCTGAAGATTCGAAATATCAATTACAACACTTTCCGGAAGATCCCTGGGCAGACATTCAATTTCCAGCTCATGTACAAATGTTTCCAGTATCCCCCCCTCTCTCACACCGATAGAGGCACCCCTTAAGTGTACACAAACATTGGTCTTTAGCTGTTTTCCCTTCTCTATTTCATAAAAGTCAATATGCAGAACTCTTCCGGTAATGGCATTTTCCTGAAAATCCCTGATCAGCACATCGTGAGATTTATCATCCAAATTGAGCCTGATAATGGTACTCTCTGATATAGTATTAAATTTGAAGATAAACTCATGCTCATCTACTGAAATATTCATCGGTTCATTATGACCGTAAACAACCGCCGGGATCTTGCCCATTTTCCTCAGTCGTCGTGCTGCTCCCTTCTTAGTTCCTACCCTTTGTACGGCAGTTAATGTTTTCTGCTTCATTAAAAACTCCTTCTGCTTGTCTTTTTAGTCCAGCACAACCAAAGGCTGGGATGGGCTATTATTCATAAATTATCTGGGACGGCAGGATTCGAACCTGCGAAATGCCGGTACCAAAAACCGGTGGCTTACCACTTGCCTACGTCCCAATGCTTACTCAAGAATCATCTTCAGATTTTGAATACTCTTCAATTATCTTTGATTGAATTATCTGTCTGAAGGAGGAATTAATGGGGTGTGCGATATCCTTATACTCGCCTGTTTTTATTTTCCGACTCGGCATGGCAATAAAGGTACCTGCATTCCCTGAAATAATCTTCAAATTGTGAACAACAAAACAATTATCAAATGTAATGGTGACATACGCTTTCAATTTGCCGCTTGTGCTTACCCTTTTAATTCTGATATCTGTGATATCCATGGATATCCCCCTGCATAACTTATTCTAATGCGTCATATGGCATTTTTTCAAGAGGATTTACCATTGCGACCATGGGATGGGTCCCCTTTAGCTCCTTCAATGCTCTTTCAGCCCCCTTCTGCATAGAGAAAATACCCATGACTGCCGAACCGCTGCCCGAAATTCCTGCGCCATCAGCACCCAGCTCCTTAAGACACCGAATAATCGACTTAATCTGAGGGAACCGTTGTTCAAGTACCGACTGAAAAGAATTATATAAATACCATTTCCCAACAGACTGGTTGAGATAATTTTCCACTATTTCGTCCCTTGGCCGCCTAATATTTCCATTTTTCGATCGAGCTTCCTGTTCATCATACCAGGAATACGCATCCTCAGTGTTTATCTCAATTCCAGGGTACACAATAATCAGAAAATAATCACTCCGGGGCTTAAGAACCTCAATAACTTCGCCTCTTCCTCTTACAAACGCTGCAGCAGAGGATAGAAAAAATGGAACATCGCTTCCTAAAGAAGCGGCCAGTTCCAACAGCCTTTTACCTGAAAGTTTTGTCTCTGCTAACCGATTCAGACCACTCAATGTTGCAGCTGCATCGCTGGAGCCTCCGCCAAGACCCGCGCCTTGGGGTATTCTCTTTTCTACTATTATTTGTACTCCCCGGATCAGACCGGTTTCTTCCCGAAACATCCTGACAGCTTTGGTAATAATATTTTTCGACTCGGGAATATTGAAACTGCCTTTAAGGTAAAGGGCATTTTCTTTTTTCAAAGAACGAAATTGTAAAATATCATATAGAGAGACCATCTGAAAAATAGAGATAATCTCATGATAACCGTCGGGCCGTTTACTCTGCACCTCAAGGTAGAGATTTACTTTTGCTGGTGCTTTAAGTATCAGCTCATTAGCCATACTGTGACGGCATAATATATAAAAAAAATCAATTTGACAATAGGATTTCAGTTATCTATAATTTCATCTTAGAAAGATGCAGTTTTAAAAAGCAAATAGCAGAAAATAAAATTCCTAAAAAAATAGTTGACACAACGTAAGTCTAGGACATAGATTGAAGTGATAATAAATGCAAGATATGTGAGGAGGATATGACATCTAATTCCAACAAGACGGGTGAGTATATCGATGGGCTAAATTCATACTGGCAGTGTAGTGACGATCACGACGATGAAGATCTCTATGACGATGATTTTGAAGATGATTTCGATGATTTTGAAGATGATTTCGATGAAGATCTGGATGAGGACGATTTCGATGAAGATCTGGATGAAGATCTAGATGAAGATTTTGAAGATGAGGAAGAAGAAGACTATGAGGATGAGGAATTCGATGAAGACTTCATCGAAGATGATAAGGACTACGACATCGATGACGAACTCGATTATGATGATTTTGATGAATAGACTATCTCATTTTTAAACCATAACTTCTCGAGTTCATAGAACTCACGTTGTTCCTTTTCCATAAGATGAATAACAAAATCGCCGCAATCAATTAAAATCCATCCTTCTTCTTTTAAATTCTTATGACGATTGAGCGGCTCGATATTATTCTTGCTGAAAAATGTATTTAAGGTACGGAGAAGGCCTTTCATGTGAGCCCTGCTTCGTACTGTTGAAATAATAAAAAAATCTGTCCAGCTGCTCATCTCTCCGATATAGATAATTAAAACATCATCGCCGCGATGTTCCATAAGCAGTCGCCCAATTTGCAAAACGTTAGTCTTTACAGTACCTTCCATCAAAATCCTTCCCCAAGATTAAGGTTACATCAATTGAAAAATCTATTTCTTCGTCTAAACGAGTATATACCCTGCTGCATTTTATCAAATCCGCTACCCGCTTTGCACATTCCAACCTACCCTTCCTGTCTAATACAACTGTTTTCAGGTACTCATCATTATCCGCATTTCCAATAGACACAACCTCATAGCCGAAACTTCTCAAAACATTAGCACCCCTGCGCGCCAGGCCATTTACGCTGGTTCCATTGAGGATTTCCATGGAAATAATTAACTCCTCCTCGGGTGTGGTCTCCAAACTGGCTATGGTTTCCTGGGTCTGCTTAAGAGTCTCCTTAAGAAGTTCCCCGTCAAAATGAGGAAAAAGAAGTTCCTGCTTATCAACAATTCGTTTACTGCCCAATACACGCTGAAAAATTAATCTTTCAGAATCCAGATCTTCCATTTCTATTATAAAAGAACGTAATGCTCTTGAGCTTAAATTACTATGAATAATCCGTTTCACATGATTGAAAGTTCTTTTATGGAGTAAAAAACTGCTGCGCTCTCCTATCCTTTTTAATAGAGCCTGTAAAAATTTTTGTTTACGACCCACCCAGTCCATTTCAGATTCTAATGAATCCTGGTAGGATATGAAATCCTTCATTTTATCCCCGTCTAAAATAATACTGCCCGAGGGAAGGAGGATCTTTCGTTCCCTGTACACTGAATCCACAGGATTGGGGATAAAAAGCTCAAGGCCTCCCAGAAGATCAACTAAGTCTTTTACATCTTTTTCACTTAAATCCACTACAAAGGGGATATCCAATCCTGTGATCTCCTCTATTTTGCTCTTCAGTGGGAGTAAATTTCCTGGCCTGTACAGTACATCAATTCGATCCACTCTCTTTAAGGATTCAATAATGGAACCCACATTGCCGGGAATAAATGTAATCCCTCCCTTGTGAGATTTGGGGTTATACATAAATAGTTCAAAAAATCGATAATCCTGATCTCCACTGATAGTAAAAAGTACAGTAACAGTCGACCCCATTTTAAGAGTTTCTGCAAATGCATCGGTTCTGAGATAAAAATATCCAAAAATAAAAGTGGCTATGACAATCACAACAATAAAAATCAGGAGAATAATGCTCTTATCCCATTTTCTCTTTCTCTTTCTAATTTTTGACATTCAAAGAATTCCTCCTCATATGGGCTTAACAGAGTGTTAGAGGTACAATCTATTCTTTATAATGTATCGAATAACCTCATCCGGTACTAAAAACCGTATGGACTTGTTTGAATAAATTCTTTCCCTTATCTCAGATGAACAAACAGGCAGAAGCTCATTTTCAATATATACATATGGAAAGTCGATTCTAACCCTCTTTCTGTACTTCCTGTGAGCGATTATCAGATCTGACATATTAGCGAGGAGATCAGCTTGTTTCCAGGTATGAAAATCCTTAGCCAGGTCATCCCCTATGATTAATCCGGGTTTTGATCTAATCGAATATTTTTGAATAACCTTCTGAATCGTCTCGATGGTGTAGGATTCTCCACCGCGCCTTAATTCACAATCATCAACCAAAAATTCCGGGTAAGGTGCTGTGGCTAACTTAAGCATCTTCAGCCTGTGATCCGGATATATCGGACTCTCCATTTTTTTATGCACAGGGATATTTACCGGAATAAACAGGATACGATCATAGTGCAGCCGCGTCCTGACCTCTTCTGCTAAAAATAGATGTCCCACGTGCACAGGGTTAAAGGTTCCACCGAAAATTGCTAAAGTCATAGATTCTCTGCAGCAAGATCAGCCAGGGTCTTTTTTAATCTCGCGATTCCCAATCCCGTCAATGCAGAAATTCCTAATATTCGTTCCTCGGAATATGTACCGGCCAGAAGTTTCAAATTTTCTAAAGCAGGATCTAAATCCATCTTTGTGCCCACTAAGATCCGTGGTTTTTTTAATAGCTCTGGACTGAAGTTCTTCAATTCTTCTTTTAATATCTCAAAGGTATTAGAAAAGGATGGATTGCTCAAATCTATCAGAAAAGCCAATATCCGGGTTCTATTAATATGCTTTAGAAAGCGCAGGCCCAAACCGGCTCCTCTTGAAGCTCCCTCAATAATGCCGGGAATATCAGCTAAAACTATATCCTGTTCATAATAGGACAGAACCCCCAGGTTGGGTATCTTACTTGTGAAGGGGTAACCTGCGATTTCGGGATGGGCATTGGTGAGTACTGATAATAGAGTCGATTTTCCGGCATTCGGACGTCCAACCATTCCGATATCGGCGATTATATTCAGTTCAATCAGAATATTCCGGGTTTTACCGGGCTTACCAGGCTGAGCATACCGGGGAGCCTGTCGGGTAGATGATCTAAAGTGCCAGTTTCCCTTCCCTCCCCTTCCACCTTTCAGAAAAACCCAGGATTCTTTTTCTCCAGTTAAATCCTTGATGATTTCCCCGGTCTGAGGCTCCTTTAAGATAGTGCCCGGAGGAACGGGAATCTCAACATCCCTGCCCATCTTACCATGCTTTCGCCTGCCGCGGCCAGGAGAGCCATTCTCTGCCCGGTAAATACGGCACGTTTTAAACCGGGAGAGGGTTTTCAGATTTCTTTTAACTATAAAGACGGCATCTCCACCGCCGCCTCCATCTCCACCATCCGGTCCGCCTCTTTCTACATACTTCTCCCTGCGGAAATGAACAGCTCCGCCTCCACCGTTCCCGGAAGAGACCTCTATAAGAGCTTCATCAACGAACCTGTTCACAAATTCAAACCCTTTATCAGGGCGTGATGGAGATTAATTTCCTCCCCTTCCTTTTCTGAAAAAGGACTGTGCCGTCGATTTTAGCGAAAAGGGTATCATCCCTGCCTCTTCCCACATTGTCACCAGGATGAAACCTTGTACCTCTCTGACGGACTATGATTGCCCCGGCGCGTACTGCTTCACCGCCGTATCTCTTAACACCCAATCTCTGGGCAGCGGAATCTCTGCCGTTCTTTGAGCTTCCTCCACCTTTTTTATGTGCCATATTCTAATCCTCTCCTATTATCTTACCATTAATATCAAGTCTCAAGAAATCAGCATACTCGGATTTTAAATCCTTAAGCCCGGAAAGCAGAAAATCTGTAATCCCTCTAATCCATTCAATCCGATCCGCAGGCGGATTGTGTAATATTAAATACATCTCACCAGGTTCCGGAGCATCACCTTCAGTAATTAGATCGGTCTGCATGCTCAGCAGCTTAGCACAGGTTCTCAGTAATGCGGTCACACTGGCGCAAACAATATCCTCACCCTTTTTATATCCGGCCCGGGCATGCCCTGAAGCCTTAAACAGCTTTAAACATCCATCAGGATAAAGAACTATCTTCAGACTTATCACCTATAATTAGTTTTTGCTGGTTTTGGCGCCTACATCGGTTTTGGAACCTACATCGGTTTTAGAACCTACATCGGTTTTGGAACCTACTTTTACCTTTACGCCCGTTCCAGACACGACAGACTTATCCGGCTTTACAGCAGGGCCGGCCTTTGCAGCTTTACCCTTCCCGGCAGCGTCCGCCTTTTCAACAGTGCCCTGTTTCTTAGCAGCACCTTCCTTCTCAGCAGCGCTCGCTTTTACAGCCGTACCAGTAATTTTCTGCACCCTGATCAGAGTATACTGCTGACGATGCCCTTGTGTACGGCGATAATTTTTTCTTTTCCTGAATTTAAATACTATAATTTTCTTATCCCGGCCGTGATCTTCCACCACGGCTTTCACTGTAACACCGTGTACAAACGGCTTGCCCACTTTAGTCTTCTCTTCACCCGAAACCATTAGTACAGAATTAAACTCTAAGACCTCACCCTTATTCTTATCGATCTTATCAATTTTCAACAGTGAGCCTTCCTCAGCCTTGTACTGTTTACCCTTTATCTCAACAAGCGTATACATCGATTCTTCCCTATTCGTGAAAAAATTAGTATATGACATTACCATAATGGAATTGCAGGGTCAAGTGGACCAGTAGCCTCGATCAAAGGAGCATCCATCACCTGTCCTAATCCTTTCTTCAAGCTTTTAAGTTATCGGTCAGGCACGAGTCATTTTTAGCCAGAGAAACTGGCAGGCTTTTAGATCCACAGCCAGTTCTGAATCCTTATTACCAGGAACGGAACGACCTGAGATAATATCCTTTAGCTTATATCTTTTATCAATACCCAATTGTGAATGCGGAGAAGCAAAGAGCGCAGGCTCTGAACCGGTGTTAAAGAGACAGAGTATCCGTTCCCCTTTATCCGGTGAAATCCTCATCAGTGCGAAAACAGCTCCTTTGGTTTTTATAATTTTCTGCTCGCCAAAGGGATGAAAGGCAGGATGTGCGCTTCGAACCTCAAGCAGTCCGGTAAAGCCCTTAAAGACTCTCCTCCGGATGGAGCCTGCTTCAGCCAGTTCCTCCTCGACTTCATTAAGCTTTAGTTTTTGCCGGTTGATGGTGCGATTAGCTCCTGTTTGACGGACTCCCTCCATAAAATTCGGAGTTCCCAACAGACTGTGCACGTAGATTCCCGGCACCCCCGCTATGGCCAGCATAATCGCCTGAGAGCCGAGGAATTTCTTAATCCGGGTCTCGTCTTCCTCCCCAGGTTGGGATATTGCATCAAAATAGCTTATATTCAGCTCATAGGGCACATCCCCTGATGGAGTTGATTTGTAGGACACAAACCCCCCGTGATTTTTAACCAGTTCGGCCAGACCATGCAGCTCTTCATCCTTTAGAATTCCATGCGCAGGTAAAAGGCCAATTCCATCGTGCGATGCTAAGAAATTGAAAAAAGTAATATTCCCTTTAAGCTCACCCAGCGTAGATGCCCACTCGCTCAGATGCGAAGCATCCCCCCGGCTGAAGGCATCAAGAACCAAAGGAGGAAGAGAAAATTGATACACCATCTGGGCCTCATTATAACCGTTTCCAAAATAGGAGATATTCTCCTCATGGGGCACATTGGTTTCAGTAATAATAATTACCCAGGGAGCTACAACATCCAGGACCGCACGAAAAAGCCGGACTACACGATGAGTCTGCTCCAGATGAATGCAGGAAGTGCCTATTTCCTTCCATAGATAAGCAATGGCATCCAGGCGAATAAACTGGGCTCCTACTTCAACATAGAAGAGCAGAATTTCTATCATCGTCAGTAGTAGGTCAGGATTCTGATAATTCAGATCGATCTGATCTGCACTGAAGGTGGTCCAGACTAGCTGCTCTTTCATACCATGCGCCTCAGAAGAGGTCTTAAACCGGGTCAGCAGGGGCAGAGCCCTGGGGCGAAATACACCCGCTAGATCGGTGCCTTCCGGCACAACTAAAAAGTAGTCTCTGTATTTAGCTTCATTCAATAGAAATCCTTTAAACCAGGGGCTCTGGGCAGAGATATGGTTTAAAACCAGGTCAAACATAAGACGAAAATCGGCCCCGATCCGGGAAATGTCATGCCAATCCCCCAACTCCGGATTTACCTGCCTGTAATCAATTACGGAAAAGCCGTCATCCGAAGAATAGGGAGAGAAGGGCAGAATATGAACACCTGATACAAACCCTTTAAGATATTTCTTTAAAAACCTCCCCAGGGTTGACAGTGGAGCTTCTCCCTCCTGCTTAAACTGATCCCCATAGGTAATAAGAATGGAATCACGCTCATCAAGGGGCAGACCCCCGCCTGGCTGCGATTCCGCTGCGGGTGCATTTCCCGCTTCCTTAATCCTCCTGCTGGCATCCTCCATGAGCGAACTTAATCGATCGTACGTTTCAACAGCCTGATCCCGGCCGTAAAGAAATTCCAGATATTCTTTAATCGTTTCATTCATATTCCTATTGTATGTGTATAATTAATTAATCTGCAAGATGTTTTTTGGCTTCATGTGGTTGAAAATAGATTTTAACAGTATTATAAAACTAAAGTGAATTTAGTCATTTTTCATTATCATTTCTTAACCGGCGGTGTAACCAGGGTCGTCACAGAAGCGGTAAAGTCCTTCAGGCGATATCTAAGGCCTGAATTGAACAGAATCACCTTAGCCGCTGGCAGAATTCCCAATCCTCAACTCCTGGCTGAAGAACTGGATGTTGACATTAAAATTATTCCGGCCATCGACTACCTGGACCCGGATCTTGCCGTGCAGGACTCGGGAGAGAACAGACTTAAGCAGGCTAAAAAGTTGGCATCCCTGCTGCTTAAGGAATTTGGTTCGGAATCATCACTCTGGTGGGTGCACAATTACCACATCGGTAAAAACCCTGTCTTCACAGAGGCACTGCTGAGCATAATTCAATCCGGTTTCCCTCAGAAAATGCTTCTGCAAATTCACGATTTTCCGGAATGCGGAAGGTTACAAAATCTTAAACTCCTGAAACGGATATTGACTCTTCCCCCCTACCCGATCAGTCCTCATGTACACTATTCAGTTCTCAACATCCGGGACATGGACATTCTCCTGAATGCAGGAATACCATCTCAAAGCTTAAGCTTGCTTGAGAATCCAATCTCCCCTTATCAACCGGGCAGCACCGGTAAGCCGCTTTTAAAGCGAAAATTGGCTTGCGCCTTCTCGGAACGGTTTCCATCCTTTAACCGGGAGAATTCCCTTTTTTTCTATCCGGCACGGGCTATACGCAGGAAAAATGTATTTGAAGCCGCCTTTATAGCAAAACTACTGGGGAATTCAGTAAGCCTGCTGGTGAGCCTGCCCGGGATCTCCAAAAAGGAAGCCGCCTACTCAAGAATGGTGGAAACGGCCTATCGGAATGGAAGCATCAAGGGTCTCTGGAAGATCGGTACGGAGCTGAATCGATTTAATTTTCGTTTTGAAGATCTGGTCGGAGCCAGTGACCTTGTACTTTCCTCATCAACTCAGGAAGGTTTCGGCTATCTCTTTATCAATGCCCTGCAGTGGAGACTGCCCTTAATAGCCAGGGACCTCGATACCCTCTCCGGATTAAAAGATCTCTTCATCGATTATCCTGCCTATTTTTACCAGAGCATTCTCTATCCCTTGAAAACAGGGGATCGAAAGAAAATCATAAGCTCCTATAATAAAAAATTAAGAGACTTAAGGGGCATTGTGCCGGACCGGGAACTCTCCATACTAGAGAGGAATCTGCAAACTTATTTGGAAGAGGAGATGATAGACTTCTCCTATCTGCCGGCGGAGCTTCAGGTTCAAATTATAAGAGATATGGAAGATAAAAAATATTGCGATATCCTTAAGGAGGTTAATCAGGATCTACTCAGGACAGGCCGGTCCCTAATGCATTCTTGTCCTCCGGATAGAAATGAACAGGTCTTAGAGCGTTTCGGATATAAGCGGTACACTTTAACATTCAAAAAAATTCTCGATTCCCTTAACAGGCCCTCAGAAGGCGCGAATACGGGTTTAAAGGATATCCAGGCAAAAATCATCCAGCAATTCGCAAAAAAAGAGTGCCTTAGGCTCCTGTACGATTGAGCCTCTTCTATCGGCATTGTTAATTAATTGGCTTGCATTTTTACCTTTATAAGCAATAAAATAGTAGGTAAGAAATGTATTATGCTTAATATGAAAAGTAAATCGAAAAAACCCATACATCATGAGGGAACACACCACAAGGGAATCGAAGAGGTAATCGAACTGCTTCCATATATTCAGGATGCTGTGGTAGCTATACAGGAGATTCTATTAGCTAATTTAGTTATGATAGGAGAGATTCCTGCCCCGACCTTTGAAGAGCATCGTAGAGTTGAGTTTATTCAGCATCGGTTTACGGAAAGCGGATTACAAAACTCATCAACCGATGAAATGAGCAATGCCCTGGGGATTCTGCCCGGAACAGAGGGAGATAAGAATATCCTTATAGTGGCCCATACTGATACTTTTTTCGCATCCACTGTAGATCATACCATCACTGTTTACCCGGAATTTGTAAGCGGGCCCGGTATTGGCGATAATGCCCTGGGAGTGGCAGTTATGGCAACCATTCCCATGCTCTTAGATCTGCTTGATATTCAGCTTGAATCAAACCTTATATTGATGGGGGCTTCCCGCAGTCTCGGCAGGGGAGACCTTGAGGGCTTGCGCTTCTTTCTTTCAAATACAGTAATTCCCATCAAGGCGGGGGTCTGCATTGAGGGAGTCTCTTTAGGGCGGCTCAGTCACGATTCTATCGGTATGCTGAGGGGGGAGATCATTTGTACCGTACCCGAAGAATACGACTGGACCCGCTTTGGCGCAGTGGGCGCCATCGTGACCATTAATGAAGTGATTAATAAGATATTGATGATCCGCCTGCCCAAGCGTCCTCGAAGTGCTATCGTACTTGGATCTATAGAGGGAGGGCAGTCCTCCAATACCATAGCCACAAACGCGATCCTTCGATTTGAAATCCGCAGTGAAACCCAGGAAATCGGACAGGAAATCTACGAGCAGATGCATGATATTACTGCCGAAGTTTCTTCCCAAACCGGAGCTGAAGTAAGCCTGGACATCTTTGCCAGCAGAAGACCGGGGGGAATCTCATTTTCTCATCCCCTGGCCAAGAACACTCGAAGAATCATGCGAGCGCTCCAGATTCAGTTCCACAAATCACCCAGCACTTCGGAGTTATCCGCCTTTATTGACCGTAATATACCGGCTATCACTGTGGGTATCAGTTACGGTGAGCATAAGAACCAGATTAATGAGCTTGTCAAAATAGAGCCCATGTTCACCGGTCTGGCTCAATTTATTGGCATACTGCTTGCTATTGACAGGGGATATTGCGATGAACATTAACAACTGGCTTAAGACCAATACCTTCCATCACTCTGATTTCTGGGATCTGAAGCAGCTTATAAGAGAAAAGGAAAAGCAGAACCTGACTGTATCCCTATGCATTCCCACCCTTAATGAGGAAAAAACCATCGGTAAGGAGGTTGTGATCTTTAAATCCGAGCTGATGAACAGATATCCCCTGCTGGATGAAATTGCAATCATAGACTCCGGCTCAACGGATAAAACCCGGGAGGTTGCAGAGGCCTTCGGTGCGGATGTCTTTCTTTCTTCTGACATCCTGAAAAGCATGGGTGAAAAGCAGGGGAAGGGCGAGAATCTGTGGAAGGCAATCTATCAGCTCAAGGGAGAAATCATTGTCTATATTGATGCGGATATTAAAAATATTCATCCCCGCTTTGTCTACGGCCTGCTTGCACCCCTTATTTATCAGCCTCAAATTAAATATGTCAAAGCCTTCTACGATCGTCCGCTGGCCTCCTCCCAGGGTATCAGACCCTCCGGCGGCGGAAGGGTTACTGAGATACTGATCCGGCCCCTCTTCTCCCTCTTCTTTCCGGAACTTACAGCAATCATTCAACCGTTATCCGGGGAGTATGCTGTACGCCGTGAGATCTTAGAAAATATACCATTCCCCATCGGCTACGGAGTGGAAACCTCGCATCTGATCGATGTTTATCATCGATGCGGTATGGATGCCTTTGCCCAGACTGATTTGGATAAAAGGGTGCACCGGAATCAGCATACCCGGGATCTGGGGAAAATGGCATTCGGAATATTACAGACTTTTCTTTCCCGGGTGGAATCCTTAGGCATACTGCATGATCTTCCGGAACTCACCAACACCCTGCGCCAGTTCCATGTTAAGGATAATGTCTTCGAAGAGGAGGTTCATGATATTGTTGAAGAGGAGCGTCCGCCCATGATTGAAGTTCCCCAATACAGAAAGAAATTCAACCGCAATTAATATGGAAACTATCTGTAAATCGAATTCCCTTTCAGCAGTTCTGTCGGATAATCTCTACATCCTGATTCTGGCTATCCTCCTGTTAAATCTCATTCAGAGGAGATACCAGAAATACTCACAGAAGAAGCGGATGGCAACCCTGTATTTTGCCATTCTCAGCCTTGCCCTAATGGCTGTTTCTCTGCTAATTATCCATTTCAATTTAAGCGACCTGATTCTTGCGCCTCTTATTCTGGGTCTGGGAATAATCATATATCTGGCCAGGAATAGGTTCCTGCCTTTTAGGCTGCACTGCAGGAAATGCAGTAAAAGATTGCCCTTTAAGAGAATTATCTTTTTTGACTCCAACTGCTGTGATGACTGTGATCCCAGGGGTAATGATAAGTAAACAGCGGAGAGGGATTGTCATACTTTAGCCTTTAGTATATAATCTCGTATTTCTGTATAAAAATACAGTTACATTAAAACATGTATTCAATTCAAGGAAGTGTGGTATGGCTGGTAAATCAAAGAAGAAAAACGGGAACCATCAGCTTGAGGAACTGACTAAGCTGGCTGAGGGGAGAAATAAAATTCCACCCGAACTGTATCGTAAGTATCAGGTTAAAAGGGGATTAAGAAATGAGGACGGATCCGGTGTGCTGGTCGGCCTTACTGAAATCGGGGATGTCCATGGCTTTATCTTCGATGAAGGTGTTAAGATACCGGTTGATGGCAGACTCACCTACCGGGGCATCAGGATAGACGATATTGTTGCCTGCTTTCAGAAGGAGAAACGCTACGGGTTCGAGGAGGTCTGCTACCTCCTGCTTTTTGGGGAATTACCCACTGAAACGCAATTAAATCAGTTCAACGCTTTACTTGGTGTAAACAGGGAACTTCCCGATGGGTTCACTGAAAACATGATTCTGAAGAATCCCAGTAATGACATTATGAACAAACTTGGGAGGAGTGTACTGGTCAGCTATTCCTATGATCCCAATCCGGATGATATCAGTGTTAAAAATGTATTAAGACAGTCTATTGAGCTGATCGCTCGCTTCCCAACCATGGCCGCATATGGGTACCAGGCTAAATCACACTATTTCCAGGGAAAGAGCCTCTTTATACACAAGCCCCGAAAGGAATTAAGCACTTCGCAAAATCTTCTGCATATGATCAGAGCGGACAGCAAATATACCCGGTTAGAATCGGAAACCCTTGATCTCTCTTTAGTCCTCCACGCAGAGCACGGCGGCGGTAATAACTCCAGTTTTACAACCCATGTGGTGACTTCTACCGGTACTGATACATATTCGGCGATCGCTGCTGCCGTGGGCTCCCTTAAGGGGCCGCTTCACGGAGGCGCCAATAAAAAGGTAATGGGAATGATGGCTAATATCAAATCCCATGTACAGGATTGGAAAGATGAGGAAGAGATCGAAGCATACCTCGGCAAAATCGTGAGGAAAAAGGTCTATGACCGTACAGGCCTGATATATGGAATTGGACATGCCGTGTACACCATATCCGATCCCAGGGCCGTACTGTTAAAACGAAAAGCCAAAGTCCTGGCTAAAGAAAAATCCTTGGAGCATGAGTACGACCTGTATGATCGTGTGGCCAGGCTTGCTCCATTAGTCTTGAAAAGGGAAAGAAACTCAGAGAAAACTGTGGCGCCTAATGTTGATTTTTATTCCGGATTTGTATACAAGATGCTGAATATCCCCGACGAGCTCTATACACCTATCTTTACCATGGCGCGGATCGCCGGCTGGTCCGCCCACCGGATTGAAGAGATTATAAGCGGAAGCAGAATTATTAGGCCCGCATACAGAAATGTGTTCATACCCAGGGAATATATCCCCTTGGCTCAGAGATAGGCAGCTACAGAAGTCTTCCGAGCCTCTCACTGATAAACTCCGATTTATCCTTTAAGTGAACACTGCCGGTCTTAAGCAGGAGACAGTTAGGTTTTTTTGCATCCAGATAGACACTCCCGCCGCTCTCCTTGATCAGTGTAAGAACCCTGTCCACGGCCAGCTCTGACAGTCTGAAAAACTCGACCGTTACGGTCCCAGCCTTCTCCTTAAGCGAGGAAATATAGAGCTTCTTACACAGTATACGGGTCTCTGCAATGGAAAAGATGCTTAAGACCTCATCCGGCAATGGTCCAAAACGGTCGGCAATTTCACGATGAACGGAATCGAGCTCGTCATCAGTTGTGATGGAGGCGATCTTCTTATACACTTCCATCTTCTCCATTGGTTCTGCGATATAGGAATCCGGAATGTACCCTGAGTAATCCAACTCCAGATAGACATCCGGGGCTTCCTCCTGCTCCTCTTCTCCGCTCATCTCCGCAATAGCCTCATCTAAAAGCTTAAGATACATATCAAAGCCTACTGAAAGGATATCCCCGTGCTGTTCTCTACCTAGAAGATTTCCCGCTCCCCGTATTTCCAAATCTTTTAAAGCGATTTTAAACCCGGAACCGAGCTCCGTGAAATCAGAGATTATTTTAAGCCTCTTCATAGCCAGTTCCGAAATCACCCTGGATTCCGGATAGAGAAGATATGCATAGGCCGCCTGATCAGCCCTGCCTACCCTTCCCCGCAGTTGATAGAGCTGGGAAATCCCGAACATGTCGGCCCGATTAATGATAATTGTATTCACATTCGGAATATCCAGGCCGTTTTCTATAATTGTTGTGGAGAGCAGAACCTGAAAATCCCCCCGGATAAAGCGGTGCATCACTTCCTCAAGCTCATACTCTTCCATCTGTCCGTGTGCCGTGCCTATGCGTATCCCTGGCAGGAGATTTTCCAAATAAGAATGTACACGGGGCATGGTCTGAACCCGGTTATGGAGATAGTACACCTGACCTCCCCTTTTTATCTCACGCCGTATCGCCCGGGCTATGACCTCCGGATCGAACTCCTGGATATAAGTCTCGATGGGAAGGCGGTTCTGAGGCGGTGTGTCAATAATGGACATGTCCCTGATTTTCATCAGGGACATATGGAGGGTCCGAGGAATCGGTGTGGCCGTAAGCGTGAGACAGTCTATCGAGGTCTTAAGCTCTTTTAGCTTTTCCTTATGCTTGACTCCAAACCTTTGCTCCTCATCTATGATCAATAGTCCCAGATTCCGGAACTTTACATCTTTTTGAAGCAGCCTGTGAGTTCCGATGACAATATCTATCTCTCCTCTAGCGATTCCCTGGACAATTAACTTCTGTTCCGGACGGCTCCTGAAACGGGAGAGCATCTCAATGTTCACAGGAAAATGCTCAAAACGCTCCTTGAATGTCTCGAAATGCTGCTCCACCAGGATAGTTGTCGGCGCCAGATAGGCTGCCTGTTTTCCGCCCATCACCGCCTTAAAGGCTGCCCTGAGGGCAATCTCTGTCTTCCCATAACCTACATCCCCGCAGATCAGCCGGTCCATTGGCCTGGGAGTTTCCATATCCTGTTTGACTTCTTCAATACACTTAAGCTGATCCTCAGTCTCCTGATAGGAGAAACCGGCATCAAAGGCGCTCTGCCAGTCCGAATCCGGGACCGGATCCTTAGGAAAGGCGAATCCCTTAATGGTATTTCTGCGGGAGTACAGTATAAGCAAATGCCTGGCTAAGTCTTCAACTCGTCTTTTCACACGCTTCTTCCTGGCTTCCCAGCTCCTCCCGCCGAGCCTGTCCAATCTGGGCGCTTTTCCCTCCTGCCCGATGTGCCTCTGGATAAAATTTAGCTGCTCAATCGGCAGATATACCCGTTCTTCACCGTCATACTCTATAGAGATATAGTCCCTCTCATTGCCTGCCGCCCTTATTCGTTCAATACCGTTAAATAATCCTATACCGTAATTAATGTGCACCACGTAATCCCCCGGGTTTAGCTCAACAAAGGAATCGATAACTTGAGTCTTACTAGCTCCGACTGAGCGGGGTATGCGCTTCTTCCTGCCGAAGATCTCATTCTCCTGGATCACCATGATCTTGAAGTGGGGAAGAGAAAAACCGCTGGATATACTCTCAGGAAAGATCTCCACTTCCAGCTCTTTTAAGAGATGATTAAGCCTTTCGGCCTGGTGATGATAAACGGCGAAAATAAATACGCGGTAACCCACGCGGATCAAATTCTCAAGCTCCTCTTTAAAAAAGGAGATATTACCGAAGAATGATCTGGGGGGATCAGAACCCATATTTATGCGCGGCGGGTCCCCGGCCCGTCCTTTTAGAAAATGAAAGCAGACCCGCTTAGAGAATCCGTTAATCAAAGCAGAAAAATCCATCAGAATTTGCCCTGGTGCGGGCCTGAGTCTTTTTATGCCTGAAGCCTGTTTGTACAGCTCCGTGTACTCCCTTTTTAATAATAATGAATTACTCTTTAGTCTTTCAGAATCTATCAGATAGAGCACGGAATCCTCCGGTAGATAATCCAGCAGAGAAAAGGAGCGGTTAAAGCAGAGAGGAAAAAGGAACTCGATACCCTGGAGTTCAGGATTAAGTTCGAGTTCTTCATGCAAATGTTTAAGCAAATTCCTCTTTATTCGATCAATAAAAACCCCTGTAATGATTACCTCGCGAATCGGAGATATGCTTATGCCTGTTCTATTAATGGTAGAAGACTGGGTTATTGGGTTGAACTGCCTTATTTCAGCAACCTGCTCGAAATCGAGGACAATGCGGAGGGCTTCATCCTCCCCATAGGGGAATATATCCACAACCTCCCCCCGCATGGCATACTCTCCTTTTAAGGTAACGCGAGGCACTCTTAAATACCCGAAGGCTTGTAACTTTAAAGCAAGCCTTGTATGATCGAGATGATCCCCCACAGATATAGAGACGATCTGGGCAGCTAGATACTGTGGATCCGGAAGGGGCGTTAGAAACGCTCTTAAGGGAGCAACTACTGATAATTTTTCCCCGGCCATCAGCCGGGTGAGCACCCGCACCCGGTCTCCAAATACTACAGGAAGCGGATGCCCCTCGCCGTAAGGAATGGTTCCCCACCAGGGAAACAGCACCCCTTCGATTCCGGGAAAAAGCTTTAGATCCTGAACTAAAGCATCCGCTTCCTGTTCTGTGGGTACGACAATGAGGGCTGGATAAACGGATTCTTGATAGAAGAGGCTCAATATAAAGGGTAGAAATCCATTCTGTACTCCCTCGATATTGATGGGAAACTCACTGCTTCTAAACCTTTTCTTAAGCTCCTTGTATGGGTTATATTGATATAAGCTTGAGGTAAGCTGATTAATTAATAAGGTTATCATGCAATTTACCGAAAATTATAGCGAATATATGGAGTAACTATAATGAAGCAACTCTCAGCATTATTTTTACTACTCTTTATTTCCTCCTCCTGTTTCTCACTGTCCACAGGTGGAGTGGATTTTTCAATTCGGTTCCATGAAAAACGTATTTACTACCTGGGAGATAAGGCTCATCCGGTAAATATTGAAACAGTAATCACAAATAACTCGACTGAAACCTATCGTTTTAAAATGGCCAATAACAGAGTATTTAATCTTGATTTTGAAGTAACTACACCCACCAATATCATGCTGAATCATTCTAAAGAATTTACCATAGCAAAACACTCTAATCAACCGATTCTATTTCGTGAGATCAGTCTCGAACCGGGTGAAAAATACGGCATCGTAATCAGCTTAGCCGATTATGTTGAGATTGAAAAGCCGGGTTTATACACAGTCCGGGCGCTCTTTCACCCGGAACTGGATCTGGGCGGCAAGGCTCTTAGCACAAGGGGAAAGCGTCTAATATCCAACTCATTAACATTGAATATCAGACCTGCTGTGGTATTCCCGGAGGAGAGGGCGTTAATCGAGGCGGAAACAGGTATGCTCCTTACCCGGAAGAGCCTCCCTCCTGATGAAGTTGTAGCCTATACACTGAAGGCCCGCCAGAAGAGTCAGTGGGAAAAATTCTTCCTGTATCTTGACTTAGAAAGCCTCTATGTGAAAAAGCCTGAGAGGGCCACCAGGTTCAAGCGCTTGTCCGAAGAAAATCGCATAACAGCCTTAGAGAGATTTAAGAATGAACTTAAGCAGGAACGGGTGGACCGGGATATTTTAATTATTCCATCCAGTTTTAAGATTGTGCATACCAGTTATAACCCCTTTGAGGCCACAGTACTTGTTACAGCCAGGTTTGATTACCGGGATTATACGGAGGTTAAGAGATACACCTATACACTGCTCCGAAAAGATAAGGTTTGGATTATTACCGATTATAGTATAACCAATCTGGGAACCGAATGAATGAAGGCTCTGATCGTTGCCCGGAATGATGAGATAAAAAATCTGCTTACCTACCATCTTAAACCGGTGGGTTTTGAGATTGTACACTACAAGGATCCCGTTAAGGCTATTGATAATTTTGAAGAATTAGATCCCCAAATGATCCTTTTCCATGGCCAGGATTTTCCCCGTCACTGGAAACCCCTCTTGAAACTGCTCAGGGAAAAGAAAAGCAAGGAAGAGGCAGTATTTATCCTCATTAAGGCTCCTGATTTTCCCATGGAAGAGGCGGCCAAGGCTTCACATCTTGGCATCAATGGCATGATCAGTGCAGACTTGAAGAACAAAGAGGAAATCTATCATCTTGAGGAGCTCTTCAGACGATACAAGTCTGTGAAGGACAAGAGGAAATTCCACCGCCTGGTACCGAAAAATCTGGACAGGATTCAGCTTATGTTCACGCACCCCTATTCTACTGTGATTGTTACCGGCTCACTTGCTGAAATATCTATTCAGGGAGCCAGCTTTAAACCTGCAGATCCTTCTGTGACTTCAGACCTTAAGAGGGACCAGGAGATCCCACTCTGCTCCCTGCGGGTTGGAGAAGATGTTATATCTCTGCTCTGCCGTGTAACCCGTAATAAAAAAGAAATGGGCCTGCAGTTTGTATCCTTTGAAACCGGGGGACATCATAAGCTTTTCAGGTATATACAATCCCGGGGCGGTCGAGAGCTGAAAGCGGCTGTTTTAAGTAAAAAGAATCAGTGACGCTTAAATTGAGTCTTCCGGTTCAATGCTGATTGGAATCTCTTCCACGGATCAGCCTCAATTTTCGAGTGTGGACAGCCCGGCGCATGTTTCTTGCCGCTGGTGCGATAGATTCCATCCAGACGATCATCCTTGAAAACAACCTCTAATCCCATCTTTTCAAGCTTCATGAGCAGAACCCTGCGGCGCTCTTTAATAGTCCAGCAGGCGGGACAAACTCCAATTGTAGCAAGATCGTGGGTCTTTATGTATCGGACCCTAATCATGGCTCTTCCCTCTAAAATGGCTATCTGCCTCTTTAATGACAAATTCCCTCCCATTCAGATCTTAAGGACAATAGCTTGACATTCGGCAGTCCTTCCCTGTACATATTATTATAATTTATTTTTGATCGGGAGTCATCAGTGAGGGTTCTCTTTACAGGTATTCAACCTACAGGATTACTGCATATTGGAAATTATTTCGGGGCAATCAAAAACTGGGTAGAGCTGCAGTACGACTACCGCTCCTATATTTCCATCGTAGATCTGCATGCTCTCACAATCCGCCATGACCCTAAGCAAATGCCGGAACAGGTTTTCGATCTGGCAGTAGGGCTTTACGCCTGCGGTATAGACCAGGAAAAAACAACACTATTCATCCAATCAGAGGTTCCCGGGCATGCGGATTTGACCTGGATCTTCAATACCCTGGCTCCGTTAGGTGAACTTGAGAGAATGACTCAATTCAAGGATAAATCAGCCCGTAATCGAAAAAATGTAAATGTAGGACTCTTAGACTATCCGGTTCTGCAGGCATCTGATATTCTGATCTACAAGGGAGAAATTGTTCCGGTAGGTGAGGACCAGGTCCAGCATGTTGAGTTTACCCGTGAAATTGCCCGCTATTTCAATTCCCGATACGGAAAGACCTTTCCGGAATGCCAGGCCAGGCTCACCCATACCCCCCGGATTACGGGCCTTGACGGGGCGAGTAAAATGAGCAAAAGCTTGGGGAATTATATCGGGCTAATGGAAAAAGAGGATGAGATATGGAAAAAACTATCCGTGGCAAAAACAGACCCCGCCCGGGTCAGGAGAACAGATCCGGGTAATCCCGAAATTTGCAATATCTATTCATATCATAAAGTGGTTACACCGGAAACTGAGCTTTCCGATTATATCGCCTCAGGCTGCCGCTCAGCCGCCATAGGATGCCTGGACTGCAAAAGAAGGCTTCTTAACAATCTTATGAAAGTTCTTGATCCGATCCGGGAAGAATACGGATCCCTATGTGGGAAAAGAGAATATGTACGTGAATTACTGGATCGCAACGCCGAGCATTGCCGGGCTGTTGCACGGCAAACCATGCTCGAAATCAAGGAAAAGATGGGACTAACAGCAGTATGGAAAATTTAGACTTAACCCAGGAAAATTTGCTTATCGATCAACTGGGTAAGCCCTCTATTCCTTCGCCGCTGGGCTTATCCACCGTGTACGGAGACAACATCGTTAATTACGTTGAAGACAGCGCCACGGTACTTTACCATACCGACCGCAATCGTATTCTAGAAGAGATAAGGCAGGGTAAAATTCCTTTAGCCTTTGAGCTGTCCGGGCCACGGGAGATGATCTATTTTGATCCCTCTAAAACCCGTGCGGCCATAGTTACATGCGGAGGGCTCTGCCCCGGCATAAATAATGTCATCCGATCTTTAGTGATGGCCCTGCATTACAGGTACCAGGTCAAGACTATTTACGGCATTCAATACGGCTACAGGGGCTTCATACCGGAATACAAGCATGAGGCGCTCATTTTAACCCCTCAGTTCGTCAATGATATTCACGAAAAAGGAGGCTCCGTCTTAGCGTCTTCCAGGGGCCCGCAGGACATGGAAAAAATCGTGGACTGCCTTGATCGAATGAATATCGGTATTCTCTTCGCAATAGGCGGAGACGGTACCTTAAAGGGAACTCAGCGTATCCATGAAATTATTAAACAGAGGGATTTAAACATTTCCGTGATCGGTATTCCCAAAACCGTGGATAATGATATCGCTTATGTTGAAAAAACATTCGGATTAGAGACTGCATTCTCTATAGCCGCAGAGGCAATACGCAGTGCCCATGTAGAAGCGGTCGGAGCGCCGAACGGTCTTGGCATTGTTAAAGTTATGGGGAGAATGTCCGGCTTTATCGCAGCCAATGCAGCTTTAGCACTAAATGAAGTGAATTTTGTCCTTATCCCTGAGGTCCCCTTTGACCTTGAGGGTCGCAAGGGTCTGTTTAAGATTCTTGAACAGCGCCTTTGCAGGAGGGGACATGCTGTTATTATCGTTGCTGAAGGTGCAGGCCAGCAGTACGTGGAAGTAGGGGCTGACCGCAAGGATGATTCGGGAAATCCGGTTTTAGGGGACATCGGTATCTATTTAAAAACAGAGATTAAAAAGTATTTTAAGAATAATACTGACATGTATGTGAATTTAAAATATATTGATCCCAGCTACTTAGTCCGCGCAGTCCCGGCTAATGCCCATGATTCCATATACTGTGCACAGCTCGCTTACAATGCCGTTCACGCCGGCATGTCCGGGAAGACCGGGATGATAATAGGCCGCTGGAACAATCAGTTCACCCATACTCCAATCAGGCTCGCCGTTTCCGGCAGGAAGACTCTTTCCCCGGAGGACCCCCTCTGGCTGAGTGTGCTTGAAGCAACCGGACAGCCCATATCCATGGTTAACGATTAGGTGTTCCTATATCTAAAGCTTGACTCTGAAGCCGGGAATGATTAAATTGATTAAGAAAAACGATGTGGATTGATTTGCGGCATATTGCAACCACATAAAAAAAAGCACTAAAAAGCCAGGACCTTATTAAACTTTTTTAAGAACCTGCGCTGTGTCGCAGGTTTTTTTATTACAGCGGAGGTATTGGAATGGAAGCACGAAAAAATTTTGTTTTTACATCAGAAAGTGTCGGAGAGGGTCACCCCGATAAGATCTGTGACCAGATTTCCGACGCTGTTTTGGACAGCGCATTGGAGCAGGATACTGATTCCAGGGTCGCCTGTGAAACTTTTACAACCACAGGATTGGTCCTGGTCGGGGGTGAAATTACCACAAAGGGATACATTGACCTTCAAAATACGGTACGTGGAGTTTTAAAATCAATCGGTTATGATGATCCCTCATATGGGATCGATTACCAATCATGCTCCGTAATTTCCACAATTCATGAACAATCACCTGATATTGCTCAAGGGGTTGACTCCGGTAGTGGGCTGCATAAAGAGGCGGGCGCCGGAGATCAGGGAATGATGTTCGGCTATGCGTGCCGGGAAACCCCGGAATTGATGCCTGCACCCATCCATTACGCTCACCAGATTATGTTGAGAGCCGCTGTAGTTCGAAAAAAGGGAATACTTCCCTTTATG
>JAUWZD010000004.1 GCA_030615505.1 Spirochaetales bacterium
TTTAAAGAACACGCCGGTCTTTGAAGAAGTGTGGAGAGAATGGGAGATAGCCTGTCGGAGAATATTTGCATAAGGTATTTTTCAATAACACAGAACGTTTTTTTCTTTGAAAATTTTTTTGCAATTCACAGAAACGTAAAAATTCAAATACTTGCGTGATAAATAATTACAAGCTCTGTGCAGGGCAATTTATAGCACAGAATCTATATTCTGTGTTATGAGCATTTTGAGCATCCCCCGCTGCTCCATGCGGGCCAGCACATAGTGGGCCTCGTTGGGCTTGGCTGAAGCGAAACTGTCGTAGAATATTTCTTTTAACATGGGCCAGACAATTTCCGGATGCTTGCGGAAGTAGCCCAACTCAAACATGGCCGGGTCGTATTTGCTCCATAATCCGCCTTCACCTCTGAAGGGCGGGATGCCGCTTTCAACGGATATCCCGGCTCCGGTGAAGGCGGTTAAGTACCGTGCTCCCTTAATAAGGTGGGCTGCCTCTTTGATGTTGTCCTGGATTTCCTGGGTAACAGGACTGGCTTCCATTACAATGTTCATATTTGAGCTAATGTTTAGGTCGTGTCAAGGTAAAAGGAGGGTCAAAGGGTCAGCCCTGCATAAGGTGACTGAATAGATTAAAATATGCTTTTCGCCGGTTATTTTAATTTTTAAGCAAATCCAATATCTTTGGTGGCTTTTTTTATACTGACCATAGATAATGAATTATTACCATGAGAATGACATTGTAGCGCTAATATGATGAAGAGATGAGGCAAGACCAGTGGGAATATATTATTGAAGATCGACAGTAGTTAATAGTTTGGCAATTTTCTTACTTTTTAGCTCTGTATTACCCCAGCGCCCGGTACCTGAATCCACAGGTCGGCATGCGGGCCGGTCCGGATACGATGTCCCTTCGGGGGCCTTAAAGGACAGCACCCCTTAGCTGGTAGAACCTGCCGCCCGAGGAAAGCAGCAAGAGCCCCCAGCACTTACCACTTGAAGAGGAGGGCTTTTGGTAGCGACGAGTGAGGAGACATGTATGTCGAGGTGTGAGGAGCGAACCAAAACTGAACTACCTTTTGAGCATCCCCCCTCCCAGAATACCATAGGATACCATAACGGGGGGTAAGCCGGGGGGGAGAGCACGAGTGGGGGCGGCAAGGGGTATGAGGGCAGGCCGGAGAGATGGGGGCCATTACTGTAAGGAAGCCCTCAGTTCTCAAACCCTTTGCTGAGGTGATAATAGCTGCTATTGGAGGAAAGCCAGGTAGGAATGTGAAAAACCTTCTTTATCTCTTAAGAGAATCGGCAATAGTTTTGAGGGGCAGAACGAGGGTTAACGGATGGGTTTCAAAAGCCATAAAGCCGTATCTGAGGTAGAATCTCTTTGCGTTTTCGTCAATCGCATCAACCAGAACACAATGCGTGCCTACTTCGGAGGAAAGAGATAAAGCTCTGAGAAGAGCATCTCTTAGCAGGAAGCTGCCGATCCCTTTGCCTTGTGCTGAGAGATCGATAGCCAACCTTCCAATGCGCATAGCGGGAACAGGATACCGCGGCAGGCCTTTTTGCATTTCCCGGGGTAGATCTTGTAATTCGACCTGGGCCATACTTACTGTATAATAGCCTAACACTTTCTTGCGGTTTTCGTGTGAAACAGCTACAAAAGTTTTTCCAATACTTTTCTTATCATTCTGCAAAGCATATCTTGCAAGATACTGATTAAGATTTTCTATACCACAGTCAAAATTATTTCTGTCTACAGTTGAATCTAAAAGATTGATGAGGATATCCACTGGGTTTACTGCAGTGGATGATTGCTTATCAAGTTGACTAGGTTCTTATTAGGCTTTGGAGGATTGGTAATGAGGGAATAAAAAAGCTCTTTATCCTTCCCGGTCAAAACTAGAGTCTCATGTTCTCCGATATCGTGTATTGCTGCCCTGAGAGAGTGGCGAAGAACGTAAGAACTGGTGCTCTCACCTAAAAGCTGAGCTGCTTTTTCAATAAGATTTTTGTTGTTCTTGTCAACCCGTATTTCAATTCTGTTTTGTTTCGTTGTATTTGTTTTGATCATAATATCCTCACTTCATTATCAAGTATACATATTTGTACGGCAAATGTCCACACAAAGATTGATGATGAGGAATAATGAACATTTTCCAGTATACATTCCATTTATGGATATTTTTTTAGGTAAGGTTGCCCGAGGCAACTGATCTGCTGTGCCAATTACAGGGTTCACCCGCTATCGGCACGGCGGTTAATTCCACATGGCCGGCTACGCTACGCTTCGCCCAAATCTGGCGCATCTCCTGTAGGGGTATGAGTCTGTTGTGAGGTGTTCCCGATCAGATGTCTTTCCCCGGGCGCCGGACTTCGGCCATGCCCGCCATTATCCGCCATGCCAGCTGCCACTTCCGACGGAAGCCAGGCCCACCGAGCCACGGAGCTCACCCTCTGACTCCGCGGCCCCGGGTAGGCTCCCTGGTAGCAGCCTGCCTACGGTCGGCTTAAGGCAGCTACCCTTAGCAGGCCGTAAAGGACAGCACCCCCTTGGTGAAGGCAAGGGGGTGAGGGAAGGCCGGAGCGTCAGGAGCGCCAGGAGCGCCAGGAGCGCCAGGAGCGTAGCAAGGGGAATAGTCTTTAAGTAGTTTAAGGAAACTTTTTTGTTGTAAGAGATTGATTTTTAAATTGCCTATATGTATAATTTGTATATACGAGTTATACAGGAGAACGCTATGGACAAGCAAATGATAATCAGGATTGATAAAGAAACTAAGGATAAATTCAGTAAAATTACCAGAATAGAAGGTAAAACTGCTAGCGAGAAAGTTCGTGAGCTGGTTAATGCTTATATTGCAGAGAACGATTTATCCTCAGTTGTTGATGACCTATGGGATAGAATTTCAAAAAAGATCAAGAAGAAAGGATTTAAGGAATCAGACATTGAACCTGCTATTAAAGAGGCCAGGGTTTCTAAATGAGAATAGTAATTGACACTGACGTCTTTGTGTCTTCATTTTTTAATCCCAAAGGTGCTCCAAAGAAAGTTATTGATTTATGGAAAACTGAAAAAGCTATCCTCTGTGTAACGGAAGAAATTATTGAGGAGTATGTGGAAGTACTGATGAGGGTAGGTCTTTCGGGCGAACCTGAGCTGGCGGAATTACTAGGATTGTTTAAAAAGAAAAGTAATATACTGTTTTTCGCTTCAACCCCCAAGCTTACTTTGATTCAAGATGATCCTGATGACAATAAATTTATAGAGTGTGCGGTTACGGCTCATGCCCGATATATTATTTCTGGTGACAAACATTTATTAGGTTTGAATAGATATCAGGATATCCAAGTCCTTGCACCTGCAGATTTATTAAATGTTAAATCTTTACTTGCAGGATAAAGGCTTGTATTTTGATTTTCAATAAAACAGAACGTTTTTTCTTTGAAAAATTTTTTGCAACTCACAGAAATGTAAAATTTCAAGTGCTTGCGTGATAAATAATTACAAGCCCTGTGCAGGGTAATTTATAGCACAGAATCTATATTCTGTGCTATGAGCATTTTGAGCAGGCCCCGCTGCTCCATGCGGGCCAGTACATAGTGGGCCTCGTTGGGCTTAGCTGAAGCGAAGCTGTCATAGAATATCTCTTTTAACATGGGCCAGACAATTTCCGGATGCTTGCGGAAGTAGCCCAGCTCAAAAATGGCAGGGTCGTATTTGCTCCATAATCCGTTTTCACCACGAAAAGGGGGTATCTCGCTTTCAATGGAGATGCCGGCGCCGGTGAAGGCTGTAAGGTAGCTGGCACCCCTTATCAGACGGGCCGCATCCTCTATGTTTACATGTATCTCTTGCTGCATTTTATGATATTAACCCAACATTGCCTAGTTTAAGTGATTATGCATTGATGTCAAGTTTCCAAATTGCTCTAACAATATCTAAATTTTCACTTCATCCAAAGATTTTTCGACTATACCTCACTTGCATTGACATTTGAGGAACTGGAAATTATATTAATTCTATTCTTAAATGTATAAGATAGCGTTGATTACTCAAGACTGATATATAATGATATTGTTCCAAGGACATAGACTCATCCTGATTGTACTTTTATTTCTGGCCTTGGTTTCGTTTTCTTTAACCATAATCATGATTGGATGGTCGGTACTTTCAAAGGGCCTTATACAGCTGGGAGAATCTTTGCAGAAGTTTGCCACTATCTTCCTGGGCATATTTATAGCGGCCACCCCATTCATGTTGATTGGGACTCTGGTCTCGGGGTTCATCGAGCATTTTGTTAGTGAAGCTCAACTTAAACGATTCATCCCTGGAAGGGGAATAGCAGCAGCCTCAAGTGTTCTGTTAGGTCTTATTTTCCCTGTATGTGAATGCGGGGTGGTACCGGTCACCAGGCGGCTCATTAGAAAGGGTGCACCCTTGTCTACCGGAATTGCCTTTATGCTGGCGGCGCCTGTAATTAACCCGGTGGCTATTGTCTCCACCTGGGCCGCATTCGGTTTTGGGCGTATACTGTTGTGTAGGGTCCTTCTGGCTGGGTGCATAACCGGGCTGGTAGGTATAGTTTTCAATCTGTGCTCGAATCCGGAAGAGGTAATGTTAAACAGTCAGGATGCATTGCCTAAATGTGCTTCAGGCGGTCGACTCGATTGGAGTTTTACTGTGAGATTCAACCATTCCTTGATGATCGCAGGTAAGGAATTCTGTGAGATGGGGCGCTAACTGGTTGTAGGAGCGCTATTAGCAGCCATTATGCAGACCATCGTTCCTCAGACTGCTATCCTTGCCATCGGACAGGATCCGATCTCTTCAGTGACGGTGATGCCTCAACCTGAGGATCCTTACCTTTATCCATAAGCTTAAGATGAAACGCTTTAATGTAACAATGCTAAGCTTAATGGCTCTAATAGCACTGCTGACTGGTATAGTTATTGCCCGAGGTGCTCTAGTACTACAGCGATAGATCCCTATAGACAAAGAATTCCGCTTGTAGTATAATACTCCCTTGTAGGCTCCTCAGGCTCTTGAGGATAGAAGCGCACTCTACATGATAAGCCGATCAGATACTATCTGAACGGTACACCAGAGGTGCGCACACCGCAGAAGGAGTGCTACAAGGGAGTCAAGCTGAAGTATAGCATGCAGGCGGGTATGGTGGAAAGCGATTGTAAGCTTATCGGGAAGTTCGAGGGCTCGCTGAGGGAACTGGAGCCTGTGGAGATAAGGCTTGTAGATGATAAGGCCCACGAAAAGTTGTGGAACCGGGTGGTAAGAGACTATCACTACCTCGGCCACAAGAGGATTCCCGGAAGAAGGTTGAAATATATTCTGTATGCCCGCGACCAGGTTATCGGAGCTATGGGCTGGAAGAGTGGTTCTTTGAAGCTTGAGGCTCGGGACTGCTTTATCGGCTGGTCTGCAGAACAACGCAAGCAGTATCTGGATCATGTAGTAAATAACAATCGCTTACTGATCTTCCAGTGGCTGAAAGTGAAGAACCTGGCCTCCCACGTGCTGGGGCGAGCCATGCAGATGGTAGTCAGGGATTGGCAGAACCGCTATGGGGTGGGGCCATGGGTACTGGAGACCTTTATCGATGGAAGTAGATTTCGTGGTAGCTGCTACAGGGGTGCCAATTGGAAGCTGGTCGGCTACACGAAAGGATATGGAAAACAAGGCAAGGGCTATCACTATCACGGTCAGAAGAAGGAGGTATATGTCTATGTAGTAGAGCCGGAGTTTCGAAGGATCATTGGGTGTAACAGACGCAGCTATTCTCAGAAGCGGAGCCTGATAAAAGAGAAAAGGAGCAAGCTGCGTATGGTGATTCAAGAGCTTGGATTTAATCCTGAGCTGATCTATTGGACACAGATCGGCCCAGAGATGACAGAGAAGATGGCCGATGAGCTGGTAGAGTTTCACGATCTGTTTGCCGATTTTTTCCGCCGCCCTGAGCCACGGCTGTTAGGGTTGAGCTATCTGATGGGGCTTCTCAGCGATCTTCGGCGCAAGACCATGGAGGCGATAGCGCTGGCCTTTGAAGGAGAGACTCGGGTCAGAAGCATGCAAAACTTCTTTAGCCGCTATCCATGGGATGACCGACGAATGTTAGCCCGTTGTGCCGAACTGCTGGCAGAAGAGATTGACACAGAAAATGGAATGTATATCGTAGACAGCACAGAAATACAGAAGAAAGGTGAAGAATCGGTAGGAGTGGCGAGACAATACTGTGGGAATCGAGGTAAGGTGGAGAACTGCCAGTCGGGAGTATTTGTGGGTTACACCAGCACGATTGGGTACGGGCTTGTAGACAGGCAGCTGTATATGCCCGAGCGCTGGTTTAGTGAAGAGTATGCTGAGAGGCGCAGCCGGTGTGGAGTGCCGCGCGGGCTGGAGTTCAAGAGCAAGATTGATATAGCCCTTGAGTTGTTGGATAGACAAATTCAAAGCGGGATCTTTCGAAGCAAATGGATAGGTTGTGATTCGGCTTTTGGTGTCAACCAGATTTTTCGCGACCGGGTAGCGAGCTGGGGCAAGTATTACCTTGCCGCAGTTCCGGCGAACACAAAGGTTTGGCCCTTGCCGCAGGAAGCAGGGGTAAGTGAGCAAGAAGAGAAACAGTTACAGGGCTTCGAGGTCCGCCGGCTTTTAGAAAGCCCCGAAAGAGAGTGGAATCAGGTGATCCTTGCCGAAGGGACGAAAGGTCCTATTGTAGCCCAAGTAAGCATCCTGCGTGTGAGGGAGAATAGGAAAGGAAGACCTGGGCCGGAGGCGTGGTTGATTATCAGAACATTGGAAGGTAGAAAAGTAAGGTACTATCTAAGCAACGCCCCCGAGAGCACCCCGAGGGCTGAGTTATACCAGGCGCTGGTAATGAGGTGGCCGATCGAGCAATGTTTTGAAGACGGCAAAAAGTATCTGGGTATGGATCATTACGAGCACCGCAACTGGAGAAGCTGGCATCGGCACATGCTGTATGTGTTTCTGGCGCTGCTGTTTCTATTACGGCTACGGCTGAAATATAAAAAAAACTCCAACCCTCACCCTTCCCCAAGTGCAGACACTTTTAATCGAAGTATTGGACTCAAGACGGCTCGACAGACGTGAGGCTTGGCGGATCGTGGCATACCACACCAGGCGAAACGATCAGGCGTACAGATCCCACAGAAAAAAGAAGCTCCTCAAGCTGGGCAGACTCCTGGAGTGAAAGCAGCCTTAAGAAGAAGCCTACTCGCCAACCCCACAGAATATTTGCCTATCTTTTTTCTTGACTGAATCTCAAAAAGTATCATTTGCCTTGTCGGGAGTCGAAGATTTGTGTAGGGTCCTTAGCAGTTCGCCCCTGGCCTATCAGGATCGCGGCAAAATCCGATTGTAGCGATTTTTATACTATCCAAACACGCTTAGATGTACATTTGAGCATGTTTGCGGTAATTAATTTCTTTGTTTGGCTGTCTTCTTTATGACTTTTACGCAGTCCTGCCTGACCTATACTCGGTCTTGTTGAAGCTTCGCCTCCCTTCAGTCCTCAGGCGAGCTTAGGCTGATCAGCAATAGTTTTCGGCCGTGGAAGGGTTCTTTATAGAGTGATGTATCGCTTGCGCCCGGTCTAGATGGTATAACAGCAAATGAATATGCTGTGAACCTTAAAAGCCTCTACCAGCATAAGCACAGTGGGCAGTATGAAGCACCTCCTGTAAAGCAGGTATGACTTGAGAAACAGGTATGACTTGAGAAAGAGGATAAAAGCAGGAGACCGATCAGTATTCAGACAGTGATTCCATACTGCACCTCACTCAGCAGGCTTTGGGAGGCTTTAGGGTGGTTTTAAAATTACTGAAATAATTTCAGAAGGAAAAATCTGTATCCTTGAAGAAATCCGACTCACTTCCTTCAAAGAGGTCTGTAGGGAAGGAACCTTCATTCCGCCTGGCATAGAGCTTGATGATGTAGCGTACCTTAGCAATTTTTTTCCTCAATTCGCTCTTCTCCTGTTTAAACCTCATAAAGAAATTCGCACTTGAGAGACCGGGTTGGATGAGGCCTCTGCCATACCCCTGCTTATAGTAGTACTCCAATTCCACCAGCCTGAAATATACACGCTCAAAGATGAAAAGGACCTTCCTTATGGCGAATAGATGACGTATAATTTTCTTTTTCTCCCTCATTATATCCATACTGCTGCCCACTGTGCCTTTGCGATCCTCTTCATACCATTTGTTTAGAATGGCCTGTTCCCTCATTAAGTTCTGATAGGTGGAGGCGAACCTGCGCTTGTATTGGTTGTAGCGGGCTGCATAATTTTTGATTGCCTTCAGGGCATTCACCTTGAATACTTCGAGTCGCTCCGCATACCAGTCCTTCCTGAATTTCCTCAAATCGGATACGGCTACAGGAATTTCCCGGAGCAGCTCTCCCGGGCGTTTTTCAACCGCTTTGCCCGGTTCAGCAAAGAGTTCATTCCCCTCATTGTCCCGGCAGGAAACCTTACCCTCCTCGCAGGTAATTAATATCTCCCCTGCCGGATTGGAGGTAACATCAAATGAAGTGCCCCGCACACCCATTGCCGCAGACTCTGTCTTAACCTCTATTTCCCGATTGCCCGATATTTTTTTGACCTTAATTGAAAGAGTACCGCTGATCATTCCAAGGGTTGTTCTTTCATTTCTGCCTATCTTATTGATTTCAAAAAAGAATGTTGTATTAGGAGAAACCTTGATATTAAAACTGGGACATCTTGGAGAAGTGATGTCCACTTCGGCGAATCCCGTGTCATCGGTGCTCATAAGATCGAAATTTTCGATCTCCATGCCAATGAATACGTACCCAGACTCGATAGTTTCGCTGTTGCGCACAACCTCTATGCCGTCTTCCAGATAGACAATTTCACCTATTTGATCCTCGGTAAAAATTGAAGAGACACCTGTAAGAAGCAGAGCTAAAATTAATATGGATGTCTTTATTCTATTCACGATCAGCCTCCCTATTTTAAACCTTCTGCATGTTTAAATATATCACGCACTCCGGGGATTTCCCGGGGAATTTTCCCAAAAACATTATTCCAAACAGCCGGGCTCTCCATACAGAGATAGACCGGCCCGCTAAACAGGCAGCGAAGTTTCTCATATATATAACGGTATATTTCGCTTCGCACCCTCTGAAGATAGCGGTATTTGCCGTCTCTACAGGGTACAAACTCCTCCAGGAAGAAGTCCTGTATACCTGATATACACAGCTTTTCTTTAAGTTCTTCTGTATACCGCATCGTTCCCATGCTTATCCAGGCAATTTTATCACTTGGGATGCCTCTTAAAGAATCAATAACTGTTTCATACAGCTCCTCCCAATTTTCAGTAAGGATAAGGGGATCGAAGTGGAATGAAATATAGTAATCATTCTCCGCAGCTTTCCTGGCCGCCTCAATTCGCTGTTCCAGGGAGCTGGATATACCCTCATAGGCGGATATCATGGATTGAGGGTTCAGGGAAAAGCCTATAACTGTATTGCCTTTAGGTTCTATATTAAGGAGGTGGTCAACAAAATGGGTTTTGGTTTTCAGTTCAAAGTAGAGATTTGTAATGGATGCCAGGGACCGGATGAAGAGCTTTGAGAGTTCAAAAACAGGATCCAGGAGGAGGGAATCTCCGGTCTCACCGGTTCCTACCCTTAAGACTCTATTATAATTCCTTCGGGCAAGCGTCTTAATTTTAGAGATTGACACCTCCGGATCGAGATATACGGTTACAGGAGAGAAATTCAGATAGCTTTTCATAATACAGTATTCACAGCCTAATGGACAGCCCAGATAAAGATCTACCGTAATATAGTTACAGCACAGATGCCCAACAAGGGCAGGCTTCTCAGTCTGCCTCCAAGGTGCGGCTCGTAAGAGCCGCCAATTTGATCCCGGACACCGGGTTACTGTTTCACCTTTAGGCCGGCATATAAAAAGAGTGTGTTGATTTAAATCCTTTTCAGGGATCTCATGCTTATCCTGTACTATAGTAATTGGGAGTCCCTTAAGTTTTTCCAGGGCTTTGTTAAGAAGATCGGGCCTGCCGAGATCCTGTTCTATATAGATTCTCCGGAATAGATCAACGCAGGAGAGCGAAGAGCTCATCGCATTTCCCCTTTAAATTTGCCAGGGCATGAATCTTACCGGCAAGGTTTTTACTGTTGTTGAAGTTGAAACTTACAGAAAAGGAGTCGCCCTCAAAAAAGGAGGGAGCCTCAAGCCTGATACCCGTTCCTTTAAAAATCGAGTTCCGGAGCAAATCAAACCGGTCTTCCATTTGGGAAAGTTCAGGATAGCGGAGCCGGGTGATCATTTCTAAGGGATTGCCGGCAGTTAATGCTCTTTCTAAAGAAGACAGTATCTCCAGGTTGTTCATTCTCTTTTTAAGTATAATTTCAGAAAGGCGTAACAGAAATAGGCGGCGGCTGCTGAAGGAGAATAGCTTTTTCTTCTCTGCTTCATGCATGAGCAGAAAAACGGCTTCGGGTATATACCTTGCTTTTAGAGCTGTTTTTAGATCTAATAGCTGTTCGGCTACGAGCTGTTTGAGAGAGGGGTTTAACTGAGAAAAGCTTTCTATCTTATCAGCCAAATTCGGATCTTCTCTACCTTCAATAAGGCCAGAAAGCTCACCCAAACCGGGTGCATCATCTACACTTCTCAACAGCATGAACATATTTTCCTTTTCTATCCATGAGTATCTGCCCGGTCTTGCCTCCAGCTTAAGGGCTAACTTCAGCATTTCTTTAATTGTCAAGCCCCCTACATTCTTACAGAAGAGTTCTTCCTCCCCGAGCTCAGAGGCAGCGTACAGGATGTGGAACCCCCATACCAGGTTCTCTCTGCACACGAGAAGGGGGGAGTAGAGACCCAACTGAAGGAGCTCGCGGCTTGGGATCTCACTTTTACAAAAGATATCCAGATTTTTTTTTAAGCCCTCCAGTGTTCCGATTGAGAGTCTCTGTTCCTTTGATAACTTTATCATAATCTAAAAGTAGCAGAGTTTATTGCTTTATCCAATAGATGGAAGTGATACAGCAGATGTCACGGGCTCAACAGGGGGGTGAGGTAGTTCATCGAGGCTTCAAGGTCTTCAATAAAATTGTTTTTGATATTACCCTCGATAGCAAGACCGCCCTTATAATCCATTTTCTTAAGAAATCGAATGATTTGCGCAAAATCAATGGCACCCAGGCCCGGGAAGTACCTGTTATTATCTGAAATATGAAGCGATTCGTAGCAGTGGGCATATCTTTTTAAGGCCTCGTACATATTGCTTTCTTCAATATTCATATGAAAGGTATCGGGAAGCAGGCGGATATATCTATTCTCCCAATCCCTAATTAATTCATATGTATCTTCCAGGCTGTTTGCAACGGCGGATTCATAGCGATTAGTGGCTTCCACAAGAAGCGGAACTTTCTTATTCCAGGCATATGGCGCGATCTGCTCAAGAGATTCTGAAAAAAACTCTCTTGTCCGGTCTGCGTTCCGGCTGGGGCCCCCTTTGAAAAACCCCAGGATGACTCCCGCTTCCATTTTTGCTGAAAAATCAATAATCTCAATACATTTTTGAACTGCGGCCTGCCTGATCTCGGGATTATTATGGGAGAGTGACAGGTTAAATGCCTTCGCCGCGGCCCCTGAGGCAAACATGGTGAATTTAAGCCCGTACTCTTTAAGGAATGCGTTTAAATTTTCCTTATCTATGAGCTCAGGCCTTGCGATATTCAGCTCAACCCCGAAAAAGCCGTAATTCTGAAGCAGGGAGATGTTTTTTTTGAATTCCTCATCCTTTCTGAAATTTTCCGGAAGTGTGAGCTGAATGGACAGAGGATAGCTGTATTTATGCTCTTTCATAATGTCTCCATGGCGGTGGGTGTTCACCTGAATTTCTTCTATTCCTTAAGTCGGAAAAAGTCAAGTCTGGCACTTGTTTTAGTTTCCTTGACGTAGGAAATTTGTCGTGCTACACTATCAATATAAAGCTTCCGCAAAAGGGGGAGAAGATGATGCGTCGTTATGTTAAATTTATTGGTATAGCTCTATTTGCCTATTTGCTTATTAACTGTCCATCCGTTCCAGAGGTAGTAGAAGAGGAAAAACCAGTTCCGGAAAAAGTAGCGGAAGTGCCTGAGGAGAAACCGCCGGAAAAGGCTCCTCCAGAGCCGCCGCCGGAAAAGGTAAAACCCATAGAGGATAGTGAGATTCTCCGGGCACAGAATGCGATAGCCCGTGCTAAAGAGGCGGATGCCGAATACTTTGAGCCTGAAATCCTTGGTGAAGCGGAGGACGCTTTAAGCATGGCCGTGAAACTTAAAGATTCGGATCCCGGGACCGCCCGGAAGCACCTTAAGGAAGCAAAGGAGAAGGCGGATATCGCCTATAATTCATCCGTTGCCAAGGCAGTGGAAGCCCTGCGGGCACGCATGGAACGCCTTATAACACAGTTGAAATCCATTGAGGCCCATCTATTTCTTCCCTCTGAGTACCGGGATGCAGTTTCAGGAGGTGAGAAGGCGGAGGATCTTTTTGCCAAAGGGGATATTGTCGAGGCCAGGGAGCAGGCTTTCGTAGCTTTGGCGGATATGTCCAACCTCAATGAACGCTTGAGTGAACGTCTTCGCTGGGTAAGTATATTGAAGCGGGATATCAATCAGTATCTAGAGGAAGCGGAACGCCTCCAGGCTCATATACGCGCTCCCGAGCAGTTTAAGAGAGTTAATCAGCTCTACCTGGAGGGAATTGAGGCCTATCAGAAATATCAGCTCTTTAAGAGCGAAGAGACTCTGGGCAGTGCCAGAGAAGCTGCTTTAGCACTTATCAAGCGGTCTCAACTTGCGGCTGCGCAAGAGAGAGAAAAAGCTAGAAATCTAATGCTGGAAGTGATGCGGGAGATTGAAAAAGCCTCTGAATTAAGTGTGGTAACGGATGAGGGAACCGTAATTGAGCCGGAACCCTGGTCCGGGGAAGATCTTTTACCGGAGGAAGTAGAAGCGGAAGAGCAATCAGATAAAGGGGGCTCGGATCAATCATTCCTCATTCCCCAGGATGGAGAAACCGCAGTCCTTGGAGAGATAACTGAAGAAAATTTGCTGACCCAGGCAAAGGAGTTGTGGAAGAAGGGCGTTGAAGAATGGAATAAGGGGAACTATAGATTTGCAGAGGAATATTTTACAGAATCCCGAAAACTCGTTGAGGCCTATAAGAACCAGGCTGTAAACACGGATTATCCCGTTTACTTAGTGCGTCTCATACCGGAGAGGCGGGACTGTCTGTGGAGAATTGCAGAGTATGCTTATATATACGGGAATCCTTACCTATGGCCCAAAATTTGGAGAAGGAATAGAAAACTGATTCAGCATCCGGATCTTATCTACCCGGGGTGGAAACTGGTTATTCCTCCGGAATAAGAAGGAAGCTTCAGGCATCCAATTCTTTAATTTTGTCTGTCAGCTCGGCGGTTTTATGCTTTAGTTCCTGAGATGTTTCCGCTTCAACAACTAATCTCAAGTAGGGCTCGGTATTTGATTTTCTTATATTGAACCACCAGGTAGGAAAATCAACACGGATGCCATCGATGTCGGTTAAACGGCCGTGCTTGTAATCGGCCATTACCTGATTGATAATCAAGTCCTTTTTGTTGACCTGGAAGTTAATTTCCCCGGAAAAATAGTATTTCTTTATGCTCCTTATCAGTTCTGAAAAGGGAACTTTCTCCACAGATAGAACGGAGAGAGCTAAGAGGGAGGCGATCATACCGGAGTCACAGTAATAGTTATCCTGAAAATAGTAGTGACCGGCCAGTTCCCCTCCGAAGATGCCTTTTCTTTCTCTGAGCAGCTGTTTGGCATGGGAATGTCCCACTTTGCAGATGACCGGATTTCCTCCAAGCTCTTCAATGAACTCAACTACACTCCGTGATGAGCGAACATCATATGTAACAACCGAGCCGCGAGGAGCAAATTCAGCATGCCTGAAGAAATAGATACCCAAAAGCGCCGTGATCAGATCCGGGGATACAAAACGCCCGGTTTCATCGATGAACATCACGCGATCCGCATCTCCGTCAAAACAGAGACCGAGATCTGCCTTTTCTTCTAAAGTCCGTTTTTTAAGATCGTTTAAGTTTTTCTCAATCAGGGGATTGGGAGGATGATGGGGAAATGTACCGTCAGCTTTATCGTACATGGTAATGATCTCAGCATCCAGGTCTTTTATAATATCGTGGATAAAAATTGAGGCCATACCATCTGAGCAATCCACCACGGCTTTAATTCCCTTGATTCTCTTTTTAAAGGGCTTTAGATGCTTCAGGTAATTTTTTCTTATATTTAGAGTTTGTATTCTGCCCCTGCTTGTGGAAGGTATAGGGGTTTCTGATACCATGGATTCTAATTTATTGAGACCCGTATCATAGCCTACGGGAACGGCATTTTCCCTGGAGATTTTAAGGCCGTTATACTCAGGGGGGTTATGGGATGCGGTGATCATAATACTGCCGTCGAATTTATAACTGGCTGTGGCGAAATAGATAGAAGGGGTTGAGCAGAGTCCTATATCCGTTACATCGCAGCCTGCATCCATAATGCCCCTGCTCAGGAAGGAGAAGACTTCTTCCGAGCTCGCCCGGGCATCCCGGCCGACAACAATGCTCTGCGCCCCCAACAGGGAGGGAAGAAAGAAACCGATTCTGTAGACTAACCCCTTATCCCATTCCTTATTGTAGATTCCCCGTATATCGTAGGATTTAAAAACAGACATTCGCTGTATGCTCTCCTTTACTTGCTTTCTTCTATTTTATATGATATAAAATAAAAAAATCAAAGCTAAAATATGGAGGTGTTATGAAAAAGCTAATTCTATTGGTATTGGTCCTGCTTCTTGTTGTATCCGGCGCGCTTTTCGGCCAGTATAATAAAAACATAAAAGCAGGAAATTTTATGTTGGGCGGAGGACTGTCCTTCAGTCCTTATATGCAGAATCGCAAGTTTGAATTCGGCGGAGAGGAGGTTGCGGCAGCTAAATATACACAATTTGCTATTGCTGCGAATGCATTGGGCGGCTACTTTGTGACGGACGGGCTTGAGATCGGTTTAGCCTTTTTCTTTGATTATTATAATACAAAGTATAAAGAGTCGGAAAATGTCTATATTGATATGTATTACGGCATCGGTCCGCAGGTTTGTTATTTTTTCGATCTGGGCGGCTCTCTGGCTCCCTATGTGAGTGCGGCTGTACTCTATCGAGGCAGCACTGAAAAAACCAAGCCCGCCGGAGGAGGGGGTACAACGTCTAAAACAAGCGGTTTTGTTATTGAGCCTCGCGCCGGAGTCAATATTTTCATTACTGATTCAGTGGCCTTTGACCTGGGTTTATTCTTTAATTATATAATAAGAAAAGATCCGGATTCCGATCCTGAAGAGGTTAATAAATATATGATTATTGGCCTTTTAGCGGGCATAAATGTATTCCTTTAAAAGGCAAAAGAGCTTTACTTAGAGCCCTGGGGCTGAACCTCTTCGAGCATATTGAGATATTTCTCTGATTCAGCCCACAGGCGGGTGAGCACACGCAAGTTATCGACACATAACAGTCCTTTTTCCTGAAAATCGCATTTCTTAAAAGTGCCTGTAATGCCCACAAACTCAATGCCTTTATTTTTTGCAAACTCGCTGTCCTTAAAAGAATCACCTGCAAAGAGCACCTCATCGGGCCGCAGGTTGTAATGCTCGAGGATGAAATCGATCTGCCTGCTTTTTTGAAAATCCGGCTTAAGACCGAAGTATCCGTCAACCAGCCCATGGATCCTGTTTGAACGTAAGTATTCGTTTATGATCTCCTGCGGTGTGCTGCTGCAGACGAACAGCGGGATTTTCTTCCTTTTAAAGAATTTCAGTGCACGAATGACTTCGGGAAAGAGGGGATGATCCATAACGCTTTTACGCTTCTCAGCCTCAAAAGAGGATATTACATGCCGGTTCTTTGTATGATTCGGAAAGATCAATTCCATCTGGCTGGCAAAATCCAGCCCTGAGGTTTCAAGGTATTTTCTCCTGGCCTCCTCTTCGGAGATATTGTAGTTCTCAACCATCAGGCGGGTGGCCAAATCCGTCAGGAAGGGCATTGTGTCAGCAACCGTTCCGTCAAAATCTAAAATTACAGCCCTGATCTCGCGCTTTACCAGCAAGTCTTTCTTAAAAGAAAATTTCCAGGATATAAAAACCCGCTTCAGTACTATTGCATTGGAGATCGCGGCTAATAGAAACAAGGCAATAAGAACAGAGATCGGGTGAAGAGCTGCCATCACGCCTCCTGAGAAAAGAATGAACAACCTGAGATCTCTTCCCCTTCCTGCTGTAATCCATCTTCCCTTATATCGGTAATTGAAATCTGCTAAGGATTTAGCTGAGGTATAGCTGACCATCACATTCCCAACTATTGCCAGACCGGAGATTAAAAAAATCAACGGTACCCCGGGACCCCCAAGCAGGCGCAGGCTTTCCGATGAGGTCAGGGAATAGCAGAACATACCGAAGATGATGAAACAATCTGTGTATCGATCCAGTACGGCATCAAAGAATTTGCCAAAAGATGACTCCATTTTTTTAAGACGAGCGATCTCTCCATCGCAGCCGTCCAATATACTTGCCAATTGTACTAAAATCCCACCTATTATTGCTTTGTGAAAAAGGAAGAATAAGGCGGCTAAGATTCCTGCAGCAGCGCTTATCATTGTAACTATATTCGGAGTAATTCTATTAAAGAGTTTTAAGATCAATGGTGTAAAAAGACGGGTTGAGACCTTCCTGTTGATTTTTCTGGAAATCCAGCCGTCAGAAGGTTTTGTTAAAGTCCTGTAGAGCATCTTTTTAGCCTTTTTCCAGTCCTCAGGCGTATCGATGTCCATCCAGTAATGGTCCTTAATATCGAAGATTCTATCCTTCCCTTGATCAGAAAGGATCTTCATACCTCCTGAAAGGGAAGAGTCGCCCTTCCGGGAACTCTCTTCGAGAGCCCGAAAGATACAGGGAGAACAGAGAAACATCCCGGTATCGTAGGCATTGTACTCTTTAATATTTTTACCGATATCCAGAATCGTAAGGTCTTTTACGAGCACTTTCGTGACATCATTTACATCGATAAGCTTATTTCCCGAGATTTTAAAGTCAGCTGCCAATACTACTTCGTCATCTATATCTGATGTCTTAATCAGGTCGATCAGGGTTGCTTCTTCGAAGATGTGGTCTGCCATTAACAGGATAAAATTCTCATGGAGAAAATTCTTCGCCTTCAGTACGGATATACCGTTTTCTTTGCTTTGCCATTCATCGTTTCGGATAAAATGTATCTTTAGATTTTTTCGTAAGGAAAGATGTGAGAGAAACTCCTCGACCTTTTCTGTCTTGTAACCGGTCACGACATAAAATTCATTAATGCCTGCTCTTTGGGCAGTAAGGATTGTGCGTTCAATTAACTTAAGACCCAAAAGAGGAAGAAGAGGCTTGGGAACTCCTACATGAGATAGTCTGTTGCCTTGACCGGCAGCAATGATTAAACATTTCATTTACAGTCCTTTTCCATCCTTTTCACTGCAGCGGTCCGGTTTGCTTCGAGCTTGGATTATTTTTTGAATACTGGAACGCCTATCTTCGGTATATCCTTGCGGAATGCCTTCGTGCAGCGATGGGATATTATATCACGGATACTTGATTTGTGCTATAATATAACAATTCTATTTAGATAAATAACAGATTACATTTAAACACTAAAAGCAGGGAGGCATAATATGGGTTATGGTTTCGGTATTATAGGACTGGGTCTTATTGCGGACTTCCACGCAAGGGCAGTTCAGGCTATGAAAAACGGCGAGCTCCTTGCCTGCTGCTCCAGGAGCCAGGATAAAGCAGATGCCTTTGGTGAAAAATTTCAGTGCACGGGTTATTCAAGCCTCAAAGAATTCCTGGCTCATCCCGGCCTGGATGTGGTAACCATCTGCACACCATCGGGTGCGCATCTTGATCCATCCTTAGCGGCAATTGAGTCGGGGAAGCATATCATAGTTGAGAAACCCCTGGAGATAACGTTGAATCGGTGTGACGAAATTATTGAAGCCGGCAGGAGAAAGAGTGTAACAATTGCAGGTATATTTCCATCCCGATTCTATGAGGTCGTTCATGTAGTGAAGCACGCTGTTGATAGGGGCAGGTTCGGAAGCATGGTTTTGGGGGATGCCTATGTAAAATGGTTCAGAAGCCAGGCCTATTACGATGAAGGCGGTTGGAAAGGAACATTAAAGTTTGACGGCGGAGGGGCTCTCATGAACCAGTCCATTCATGCAGTCGATCTACTACAGTGGTTTATGGGTCCTGTGGATTCTGTACAGGCATTCATCGGGACCCTTGGTCATGAAAGGATCGAGGTCGAGGATGTGGCAGTGGCAGCCCTGCATTTTAAAAACGGTGCCCTGGGCGTTATCGAGGGTTCCACGGCCGTGTATCCCGGTTTCTTAAAGAGGATTGAAATATCAGGAACAGAGGGGAGTGCCGTTTTAGAAGAAGAAAATCTTAAGGAATGGATTTTCTCTGAAGAGGCTAAAGAGGATGAAGAAATCAGAAGAAAATTTTCAGCCAAACCGGAGACCGGCGGCGGCGCCGCTGATCCTGCTGCGATCGGTTTCCATGGACATCAGAAGCAGTTTGAAGATATGGTGGAAGCCCTTGATAAGGGTAAAAGCCCCCTGGTAGACGGAGCCGAGGCCAGAAAAGCGGTGGAAATAATTCTTGCTATTTATAAGAGCTCAAAGCAGGGAAGGCCGGTAAAACTCCCCTTATAGGCTGATGGGGAGTACAGGTTCTAAAAATATAAGACCGACTATAATAAGCAGGGCGGGAAGAAAGTTGGCGGTTTTTATTTTTGCCAGGCCTATAAGGTTGATTCCTATCATAATAACCAGCACGCCCCCTACACCGGTCAATTCTCCAAGCAGCAGTTCATTAACCATAGGTTTAATAACACCTGCCAGCAGGGTTAATCCCCCCTGGTAGACCAGTATTGTTAAACTTGAGAAACCGACACCTATTCCTAAAGCAGCGGTCAGCATTATTGCCATAAAGCCGTCCATAACAGATTTAGTGAGTATAAGATCGTAATCCCCCTCAACTCCCGCCTTAAATGCTCCCACCAGGGCCATGGCGCCCACACAGAAGATCACCGAAGCGGTGAGGAAGGCATAGCTGAAGTCTTTCCCGGAGCTCTTCCGGGCAAAGCGGTCTTTCAAGAATTCACCCAGCTTCAGGATCCCACCCTCGATATTCCACCATTCGCCCAGGATGCCCCCCAGGATGAGGGCTAAGGCCAGATATACGATCCTTGAAGTCTCTAAGGACATTTTTATTCCTAAAACCAAGGCCATGAATCCGGCTCCGATATAGACTATGGATTTGAAGGAATCATTTATCCTGGTATGAAGGAAAAGGCCCAATATCGAGCCGAATATAACAGCAGCGCAATTGACAAATGTAGCGATCATAGATTAGGACTATAGCGTATGCGGAAGGGATTGAAAAGCAGAAAGACGGTTTGGAAGCATGGAGGGGATTTATAATGCCTGAAAGCCGGCTTTGTCTATCTTTAACCGGCAAGACCCTCAGATCGAATCTTGATTGCATCTCCAAATACAGGAAGAAGATCGATATGGTTGAGCTCAGGGCGGATTTCCTGAAACCTTCCGAGCTGGGCTCAATTCAAAGATTTCCAGGCAAGTGCGATCTCCCGGTTATTTTCACCGTAAGACTGCATAGGGATGGCGGGTATTTTTCAGGCAAAGAGAAAGACCGCCGTAAACTCCTCTCGGAAGCTGCAGGCAGTGGGTACAGCTATATTGATATTGAGGAAGATCTGGTTGATAGAGAATTGGAGCATCATATCCGGAAAAACGGAGCAAGGATAATCCGTTCCATACATGATTTCTCAGGCGTGCCCGGAAATCTGGCAGGACGTATCAGGAATCTATCACATAATCCCGCTGACATTCCCAAAGCTGCCGTAATGCCTCAGAATACACTCGAGCTCTTAAGACTCATAGAGATATTTCAGGATCTTGAAACTAGTCAGAAGATCTTGATCGGCATGGGCGAATTGGGGCTCCTCACAAGGGTCCTGGCCCCAAAGCTGGGTTCCTGGTTGAGTTACTGCTCCAGCCCGGAAAAAGAGGCGGCTCCCGGCCATCTGGACCCCGATCAGCTTATAGACCTGTACCGCTTCAAAAGTATCGATGCCTCAACTCAAATTTTCGGTGTTATTGGTAATCCGATCCGGCACTCTCTGTCACCTCAAATTCATAATTACGGATATAAGGTTTTAGGGATTAATGCCGTATATCTGCCTTTATTAGTGGAAGATCTGGAGAGCTTCTTCCGTTTAGCGGATATTTTAAGGATTAAAGGGTTGTCCGTTACTCTCCCCCTTAAAGAGTCTGTTATATCACACCTGGCCGAGCAGGATGAACGCCTGGGATCAATCGGCGCCTGCAACACCCTGGTTCGAAAAGCTTCCGGCTGGTACGGTACCAATACGGATGTTGATGGCTTCTTGAAACCACTTAAAACAATGTGTCTAAATAAGGAGCTTACGGACAGGCCTCAAGCCGGGGAATTCGGTCCCGGACCCAGGCTGAAAGCCACCGTGATAGGCGCCGGCGGAGCGGCGCGTTCTGTGGTCTATGCCCTCAATCAATGCGGCATTAAGCCGCTTATACTGAACCGGACTACAGAAAGGGCTGAAAGTCTGGCCCGCAGATTCGGATGTCCCTATTCCGGCATAGATGCACAGGGGTATGCCTTAATAGAAGAATATTCGGATCTTATTGTCCAGAGTACCAGTGTGGGTATGGAACCTCAAGCAGGGGGAGATCCGCTTCCGGATTACAGGTTCAAGGGAACTGAATTGGTGTACGATCTGGTTTATAAACCTCATTTAACCAGGTTCTTACAGAGGGCCCAGGATGCAGGCTGCAGGATCATCCCGGGCCTGGAAATGTTGAAAAGCCAGGCAGAAGCCCAATTCAAGCTGTTCACCGGAAGGGAGTATCCTATATATTCCGTTTCACGCTATAACAATTAAAAGGAGGAGTTTATACCCAATTATGAAACATAAGAAACTTTTTATTCCCGGGCCTGTTGAAGTTGATGAGGCAGTACTGCAGATACTTTCAACACCTATGATCGGACATAGAAGCAGTGAATACAGTGAGCTTCAAGAGCGGATTACTTTGAAGCTTCAGAACCTGATGTATACGACAAACCCGATTATTCTTTCTGCATCTTCCGGTACGGGTTTGATGGAAATGGCCATTCGATGCACAACCGTTAAAAGGGCTATTGTTTTTTCCGTCGGCGCCTTCGGGAATAGATGGTTTGAAATTGCTAAAGGAAGCGGTATTCCGGCGGATAAACACGAGGTAGAGTGGGGAACAGGTATAACTCCTGGGATTGTGGATGAGTATTTGGCCACAGGCAGGTATGATGCAGCAACCCTGACCCATAATGAGACCTCTACAGGAGTGATGAACCATCTGGATGAGCTGTCTGAGGTGTTCAGGAACTATCCTGATGTGGTCTGGTGTGCAGACACTGTATCTTCACTGGGCGGGGTAAAGATAGAGGTGGACAGGCTGGGAATTGATGTGTGCGTATCATCCAGCCAGAAGGCCCTGGGGCTTCCACCGGGATTGAGCTTAGCTTCGATATCTGAAAAAGCTCAAGCCAGGGCTAAAGAGGTAAAAAACAGGGGGTACTACTTCGATATGCTCCTGCTGCTGAAATATATTTTAGAGAGGAATTTTCAATATCCCTCAACACCATCTCTCCCGCATATTTATGCACTTGATTTTCAACTGGATAGAATCCTTAAAGAAGGGCTGGAAGCGCGATTCGCCCGGCATAGAGAGCTGGCCGGATATGTCCGCTCCTGGGCAAAGAAATATTTCAAGCTATTCACTCAGGAAGATTTTGCCTCAGATACGGTTACCTGTATCCGGAACTCAAGGGATATTTCGTTTAAGGATCTTAATGCCCGGCTCAGTGAACGGGGCTTTATGATTTCTAATGGCTACGGAAGATTAAAGGAAAAAACATTCAGGATTGCTCATATGGCTGATATGCAGATTTCTGATTTAGAGGAATTGACTCAACATATAGAAGATATCCTGCAATTGAGGTGTTAGTCTTAGTAACTTTCCATCCCTCTATTTATTTTTTTTAAATTTTACATCTTGACTTTCAAAGCCTTTTTATTTTAGTTTCTTTCATTAAATCGGTGATGGGAGTGATTATGGCTGTAGAAAAAAGGATAACTGTTTTAGATGAAAAAGAGGCTGAGATTCGTAAAATGGGAGGCAAGGAACAGATCGATAAACAGCATGCTAAGGGTAAGATGACAGCCAGGGAAAGAGCCGATGCGTTTTTTGACACAGGAACCTTTAGAGAGATCGATGCCTTTGTAAAGCACAGGAGCGTAAGCTTCGGGCTTGATAAGCTCTCAATTCCGGCTGACGGCGTTATTACAGGCCACGGCCGGGTAAACGGTCGGCCTGTGTTTGCCTTTTTCCAGGATTTCACTGTGCGGGGCGGTTCCCTCGGTGAAATGCATGCGCATAAGATCTGCAAGCTCCTGGACCTTGCCCTGAAGGCAGGAAGACCGGTCATCGGTTTTAACGACTCAGGCGGTGCGCGCATTCAGGAAGGAATCGATGCGCTCCGCGGCTATGGAGAAATATTTTTTCGGAATGCCCGGGCCTCCGGGGTTATTCCTCAAATTTCAGTTATCATGGGACCTTGTGCAGGAGGCGCGGTCTATTCACCGGCAATGACCGACTGGGTCTTTATGGTAAAGAAAACAAGTTATATGTACATTACAGGACCGCAGGTGATCAAAGCTGTAACCGGCGAGACTACAGACCACGAAGCTTTAGGTGGGGCTGAGGCCCATAATACGAAGAGCGGAAATGGCCATTTTGCTTGTGAAAGCGAGCAGGATGCATTTAAGCAGGTAAAGGTACTCCTGAGCTTTTTACCCAACAACAATATGGAGGATCCGCCTGTATCCGATTCTAAAGATCTTCCTGATCGGCTTTGCCCTGAACTGGATACAGTCATTCCTGGTGATAGTAGACAGGTTTACGATATGAAACAGGTTATCCGGTCGGTGGTTGATAACGGCTTTTTCTTTGAGCCCCAGGCCTTGTATGCAGGGAATGTCATTACTGCTTTTGCCCGCCTTCAGGGGCAGCCGGTGGGAATTATTGCCAATCAACCCAGTGTTCTGGCAGGATGTTTGGATATTAACGCTTCGGATAAAGCCAGCCGCTTTATTAGATCCTGCGATGCGTTCAATATTCCATTAATTACCTTTACCGATGTACCGGGTTACCTGCCGGGTACTGACCAGGAATGGGGTGGAATAATTCGCCACGGCGCGAAACTGCTCTGGAGCTACTCCGAAGCAACGGTTCCCAAATTAACCGTCATTACTCGTAAAGCTTACGGCGGAGCCTATATAGCCATGAGCTCCCGGCATTTAGGTGCGGATATGGTATTCGCCTGGCCCTCGGCCGAGATAGCGGTTATGGGTGCTGAGGGGGCGATTAACATCCTGTACCGCCGGGAAATCAACGCTGCGGCTGATCCTCAAGCCATGCGGAAAGAAAAGATCGAAGAGTATGAAAGCCTTCTCTACAACCCCTACATCGCAGCCAGTAGAGGCTATATCGATGCGGTTATCCTGCCCAGGGAGACCCGGGCTCGCCTGATTGAGGCATTGGCTTTACTTAAGACAAAATCAGAGACCCTGCCTCCTAAAAAGCATGGGAACATTCCGGTTTAGGGGGAGATAAGTGGATAAGAAATTAGCTGCCGCTGTTACCGGTGTTCTATATTCCATGATGAGTGAGGAAGATCAAGCTGTTTATCCCGCTTCATCCCGGACATCTGAAGAGCCCAGCCCATGGGCGCTTCATGGACGCCAGACCATTATGCAGATGAGAAGCCTGCTGCAGAGGCGTGTATTAAAGCGTTAAGTATTGAATCAATTATAAGGAGAAGCATATGACCTTTGACAGGCATGGAAAGCTGGAAATAACCAATATGAACTACGATCCTGATCGTCCCGCTTCCGGGCGGCCCGTAAAGATTCAGGATCTGACCTTCCGGGACGGGCATCAATCCCTCTTTGCAACTAGAGGGCGCACAGAGGATATGCTCATCATAGCCGGGGAAATAGACAAGGTGGGTTTTTATTCTATGGAAGTGTGGGGGGGCGCCACCTTTGATACCACGCACCGTTACCTGAATGAGGATCCCTGGGAAAGACTTAAGACCCTGAAAAAGCATATTGTTAAGACACCTTTTTCTATGCTCTTACGCGGACAGAACCTGGTTGGCTACAGAAACTACCCCGATGATGTGGTAGAGGCCTTTGTCCAGAGAGCCTGCGACAACGGCATCGATATTTTCCGGGTTTTTGATGCACTGAATGATTTTAGAAATTTCCAGACTGCTGTTAAAATTATTAAAAAGAATAAAAAGCATTTTCAGGGCACTATCTGCTACTCCTTAACCGAGCCCCGGATGGGTGGGGATGTGTACACCCTGGAGTATTACTTAGAAAAAGCAAAAGCCCTGGAAGAAATGGGCGCAGATTCTATCTGTATTAAGGATATGGCCGGCCTGATAGCTCCCTATGATGCCTATAATCTAATTCGGGCTCTAAAAGAGAAGGTTTCCCTGCCCATACATCTTCATACACATTTTACCTCAGGCATGGCTGACCTTTCACTCATGAAGGCTGTGGAAGCGGGAGTAGACATCATAGATACCTGTTTGGCTCCTTTTGCCTACCGCAGCTCTCATCCGGCGATTGAGCCCCTCGTGGTCAGTCTCTGGGGAACCAACCGGGATACGGGATTAGATATAAATCGGCTTGTTCGACTTGGGGAGGAACTGGAGAAGATAATTCCCAAGTATCGCCATTTCGAGAATAAGACCAGATTTTCAATTATTGATCCGAATGTCATCCTGCATCAGACCCCCGGCGGCATGCTGTCAAACCTGGTTAACCAGCTAAAGCAGATGGGCGAACTGGACAAGCTGGAAAAAGTATTCGAAGCGCTTCCCAGGGTAAGGAAAGATCTCGGTCAGGTTCCGCTTGTGACCCCGACCAGCCAGATTGTGGGAACTCAGACTGTTAACAACGTGCTCTTTGATTCAGGATCGGAGCAGTATACGAAGATCACCCAGCAGGTGAAAGACCTCTGCTACGGACTCTACGGCCAAACACCCCGGCCGCTTAATAAGGAGTTACAGAAGAAGGCCCTAAAGGATTATCTGCGCGGTCAGGAGCCTATTACTGTAAGACCGGGGGAGACATTAGAAGCTGAGATGGAAACTGCTAAAAGGCATATAAAGGATCTTGCTAAAAATGTGGATGACCTTTTAATCTTTGCTATGTTTCCCGTTACAGGCAGGCGTTTTCTTAATTGGAAATACGGCCTGGAGGAGCCGCCTAAGGAGGTTAAAGCCAAAAGCATTGAGGATGTTCAGAATGAGAATAACCTGATCGAGAAAGCTTTATCGGGCAAGCTTGAGGAAAAAACAGAAAGGCAGGTCCTGCCTAAACCGGATTCCGTAAGGGCATTTGATGTGTACGTAGATGGTGAGTACTATAAGGTGGAGGTAAATGAGGCAGGTATGCCCTCTGGATTAAGACAGAACGCTGATGCTTTCGCTACAGGCGCTGCAGCACCTTCGGTATCACCGAATAAACAGGCATTCCAGGCGCCGAGCCTTGAGAAGCATGAAGCTAAGAAGCAGCAGGGTGTGGGAGAACGGGCCGTCCTCTCACCCATGCCCGGGATGATAATAAGCTATGAAAAAAAAGTCGGAGACCCCGTAAAAAAGGGAGAGACCATTGCAATTGTGGAGGCAATGAAAATGCACAATAATATTGAGGCGATTTGTGATGTCATTATAGGGGAAATACTCTTTAAAGAAGGAGATTCAGTAGCCAAAGAAGATATCCTCTGCATTATTAAGGAGGATTAATGATGGAAGAGATCCTGCTGTTCAAACACTAACCTTTATTAAGCATATCCCGAATAATCTTCCGGTTATCCATAAGGGAGCTGACACTGCGGTGGGAATGGATACGATAGATGCTTCTGGAGAACAGATTGGCAATGTTGGTAGATATATACCATTCTCGATCCAGGAGATTATGATCATGCCAGACAGCATTCGTTCCTATAAGACGGTGGAAAAGATTATCTCTGTAGGCGTCTTCAAAGTCCTGAATAGCTGAACCACTGAAAACCGGCAAACTCACGGCGCAGATAACCTTCTCTGCCCCCCGATCTTTTAAGGCTTTCATGGCTTTTAACAGGGTGCCGCCCGTACCGAGTATATCATCCGCCATAAAGACCGTTTTTCCTTTCACGGATCCCAGCAGTCTAATCCTGGCAATATTGTTTTGCCTGGCGCTTTTAGATATTCTGGTGTAGTCCCGCTCTTTATAAATCATGCCCAGGGGTTTGTTCAGTGAGGTAGAGAAGAACTTATTTCTGTCTATAGAGCCTGTATCTGGAGATATCATTACCAGATCCGGGTTTTTAAGGTCTATGACCGATGCCAATGCTTTAAGAATCTGGTAGGAAGCATGGAGATTTTCCACAAGGAGATGATTAAAGCTGTTTTCGATCTCTTTTGAGTGAAGATCCAAAGTGATAATACGGGTTACTCCGAAGTGTTCAAGCATTTGCCCAACCCGGGCAGCGGTTAAACCTTCTCTTCCTTTTTTCTTATGCTGGCGGGAATAGGGATAGGTGGGCAGAACCACGGTGACATTCCTTGCCCCTGCCTGGTGGACGGCGTCTACTGTAGTCAGAAGGCAGAAAATATGGTCATTGACCGATAGGATATGTTTTTCATTTTCCATGTTATTAAATGAAAGGGGATACTGATTTTCCACATCCTGGATGATGTAAACATCCATATTCCTAACTGTAGTGCCGATCTCTGTCTTAAACTCTCCATTTGCAAAACGGGTAAAATGGGCGGGAATGTTGAAACTGAACTTACGGAATTTATCAACCGGCTGGTCCAGGTTTAAGGTCGTAGGTCTCAAATCTATCGATAGATTTATCTGTCTTATTATATCTTCCTTAGCAAGTGAGTATTTCTCGGACAAAATCTGGACTTTCTTCCGGAATCTTCCCTCAGATATTTCCTCGAGATCAGAAATTACTATTTCACTAAACTTCGCCCCTCCGGGGCAGGCAAGTATTCCGATCTGGCCGGGATTTAAATAGATCATAATTTTATCCCGGTGATTTTACTGACTACAGGCATGCTTCCTCCTTGTTGATGTCGGGATCCCCGTGCCTATATTCAAAGTTTCACCGGTCCAACTTTATAGCCGGACCTCAGGTATGTTTCAGCGACATGAGAGCTGATAAAACCGGCCTACCCTGTAACCAGGTCCTTCATATAGCAAGACAATAACATTCGCTTCAATATAGGTCAAGATCACGTATAAGAAAGCTGTTTCAGTCAGAAACTGATCTTGCAGCGGGCGTATGCCGTATAAATAACCATAAATGAAAGCTTCGGAAGGATTTTTTCCCTGTATTTTTAGTAAAAATCACACCCCTGTCTGCCGAATATTACAATTAGTAGGAGAGGAACAGGCAACACATTGAAAAGGCTGGTTATACTCTTTATTTTTGTAAGTATGTGCACAGGAATTGCCTGTGCGGAACTTAGGTTTTCTGATCTGGCTCTATCAAAAAACGATACTCTTCTATTCCGGGCTTCAGTGGACAGCCCGGGCTACGGTTCGTATGATACTCTTTTTCTTTCGGACCTTAAAAAATCCTCTTTAAAGCAGCTTACCTTCTTTCCGGAGAGGGTTGTCTTCCTCAAGGATAAGAAGATACTGCAGATTCAGAACCGTTTTGGTGTGTTTCGGACCGATTCTGAGCTCAAAAGCATTCAGCCCATAGATACCTTCCCCTCCTTTGTAACAGACAGCCGGGTTGAGAGCGGAAAGCTGATTCCGATTCAGATTTCTCCAAACGGTCAGTATCTTCTGTATATGAAGCAGACATCCGCTGCATTCGGAAGCCTGGTCTTATTCGATCTTCAAAATGCAGAAGAAACGGTTATCTCAAAGAAGATTGAAATGTCTTTAAAATCAGCCCCGGCTATCTGGTCATCGGATTCAAGCTTTCTCATTTACTGTAAAGAGGGAAGTCTATACTATTTCTCCCTCAGCCAGATTAAGGAAAAACGGCTCATTGCTGAAGAGTACAGGCGCATCGGAGAGGGGCAGATCAGCAATGTCCGGTGGGGTAAGGGAAGCAGCCTCTACTATATTTCAGGTTCCTTAATCTACCGGCTGGACAGCCGTGAGCTTTTTACCCGGGCACTTTACTCAGGCTATCTCAAGATAGGAAGGATCAGAGGCAAAATACCCTTTAACTTTGATTCTAACTTTGACAGCTTCTGGATATCTCCCGACGGCCGGAATATTCTGTTGAACAAAGGTGGAAGAAATATATTCCTCTACATATTATCCAGTGAGGATTTCCTCTCCATTGGGGATTCCCAATCTCTTCCCTATCTTTACCTCCCCAGGAATACACGGATAAAAGAGATCTTTTGGACTGCTTCCGGAACCATCACCGTTCTATCAGAGTCAATTAAAAGGGGAAAGAATCATACTGCAGCCTTCCGTCTCAAGATTTCTGGAAACAGCATCAATACCTCATTCAAGCCCATAATTGATGATGAGGTACTGGGCTTCGTTCTCTCGCCTGATGAGGAAATCATGGCGGTTATAAAGACTGATCGGGTTATTCTTAAAAATTATGAAACATGGGTAACAAAAGAAGAGCACCATCATCCGGAACCTCACCATGTTCTATGGGCTTCGGAGGATGAAATAATTGTAGCCGGCGCCTATATTTCTGAGATTTGGAATATTAAAAGCGGCAGTACCAGGGTCATTACCATTTCACAGCCGGACCAATTCGGGTTTTCAGAGCATGAGGATAGGATCTTGTTAAAGACAAAAGAACTATCTTTCAGCACAAGCTCCGAAGCATGTTATTGGGAAAGGATCAGTTCCTTTAATAAACAGGAAGAGGAGCAAACTTCAGAACTTTTTAGAGTATACTTAGAGCTCTCAACACACATCGATTACAGTAATATGGTTATGATTAGAGATGTGAGAGGTTTTGGCACAAGGCCTCTCTTAAAATTAGAGGATCCTCAGTATGAAGTGTATCCCACCGAGGATGAACCTGTAGATTTTGTGAATTTTTCCCATGGCTCAAGAATCAGGCAGAGAGAAGTTTCTTTAGTATTTAATGCTATTGATTCCATCGAGGGATTAACATCTATTTTCAATACATTGAGTGAGTATAATGTGCGCTGTACATTTTTCATTAACGGTGAAGTAATCCGCCGCTATCCGGATGCTGTTAAAGAGATCGCGGAATCCGGCCATGAAGCAGGCTCCTTGTTTTATATCCATTTTAATATGACTGATTCTAGATTCCACCTGGATAAGGAGTTCATTAAGAGGGGGCTTGCCCGGAATGAGGATGATTATTTTAAGATTACAGACAGGGAGCTCTCGCTTCTCTGGCATGCTCCCTACTACTTCATCAATTCTGAATTAATTGAAGCCTCCAAAGAAATGAATTACACTCATATTGGCAGAGATATCGATTCACTGGATTGGGTAACAGATAGCATGAGTATTATGGCCCCTGGCATATATTTACCCTCTGCTCAGCTTGTTGAGCGCATTATTGATCTGAAAATGCCCGGCTCGATCATTCCCATTATGGTCGGCACTCCTGACGGAGAGAGGGTTGATTATCTCTTTCAAAAGCTTGATATTCTAATAGATGGATTACTTAAATTAGGATATTCTATAGTTCCGGTAACGACATTAATCGAGCATGCAAAATAGCGCAGCCTTCGGCCGCATCCGATTTTTTTTAAAAAAAATCTTGTTTTTTTAACAAGATATCGGGCTTTAATAGTATAGAGTATTGAAAATGATGATATAAAGGACTAAAATTCCTTTGTAAATATGAAAGAGAGGGAATGAGTAGCTTTGAGTAAAATGGATCCACTGAAATCGTACAGAGAAACCCAGATAAAAACGGCTGCCCAGAGCAAGTTGATTCTTATGCTTTATGACGGCGCCATTAAGAATATCAATCTGTCCTTAGAGATTCTTAACAAGAAGCACAAAGAATTTGACCAGACCAGCAATCTTATTATTAAAGTACAGGATATCGTTACGGAACTTATGGTATCACTGGATTTTGAAAGAGGCGGAGAGATCGCTAAAAACCTGTTCAATGTATATATGTATATGAATCGACGGCTTTTAGACGCGAATATCAAAAAAACAGCCCAGCCGCTTAATGATGTAAAAAAATTGCTCCTGGAATTAAGAGATGCCTGGGCAGAAGTGGCTTTAAAAAAGGGACTGGAGAGTCATTCCGGAAGAGCAGGCGGAGTAAATATAGCCGGCTGATTAAGGGATGAGCTAAGAAGAAAGTATGTTATCGACTGCGGATCATATCGAAGAAAGCCTTCACATACTCAAGCGTCTGCGTCAATGCCTCTTACAGCAGAGGGAGAAGTTCAGCAGTTATCTAAACTTATTGGCAGTGGAGGAGAAAGCAATCATAAGCGGGGATGCCGAGAAAATAGAGAATCACATACAATTAGAGCAGTCTATTGTACAGGAAATTTTTACCCTCCAGCAGGTAATCAACCCCTTAGAAGATCTGTACAGCAGGGCCTATCCGGAAGGGGAGGAATCCATTCCGGAATTAAAGGGATCTCTTGACCGCTTAAGGGAAAAGGTTCTCCTGCGAAATGAGAGCAACAGGAGATTGCTGAAAGAACAGTTAAATGATCTTCTAAAGGAGATCAAATGTCTTAAACGGCGATACAGGAATTCTTCTCCCTACTCAAATATCCCAGTCCCCAGCTTAGTAGATATTACTTCATGATTGAGCCACTCTACCTTATTGATGGGTACGGCCTGATCTACAGGTCCTACTTCGCTTTTATGAACAAACCCCTGTTCAATCCTGAAGGAAAGAACTCTTCGGCTGTTTATGGATTCTTTCGAGCCTTATTTCAGTTGATAGGGCTTAAAAATCCCTCTTATCTGGCTGTGATTATGGATTCCCGTGTTCCTACCTTCAGGCACGAAAAATATCCGGCTTATAAGGCCAACCGGGAAAAAGCGCCGGAAGACCTTCATGCCCAGGTTCCGGTTATCGAACAGATACTCAAGGCTTTAGGGATTACTAGCCTGATGAAAGACGGTTTTGAAGCGGATGATCTTATTGCAACCCTGTCCGCCCGATGTCAAAAGGAAAATAGAGACTGTTACATCCTCTCCGGAGATAAGGATATACTTCAAGTAGTCGGAAACGGTGTATTTGTGCTCAATACACCTAAGGGCTCAAGTAAGTTCGATACACTGGGAAGGGAGGAGGTATTTGAGGCGCGGGGAATCTATCCCGAACAGGTAGTGGATTACCTGGCTCTCACAGGCGATCAGTCAGACAATATTCCTGGAGTGCCCGGAGTTGGTAAAAAGACAGCCTTAGAGCTTCTCTCCCAATATGCTGATCTTGAAGCAATATATAAAAACCTTGAAGCTGTCAGACCGGAGGGCCTGAAAAAAAAGTTAGTCTCGGGCAGGGAAAATGCCTTTTTAAGCAGGGAACTGGTCATGCTTCGAAAAGATGTGCCACTGTCGATAGATATCAAATCCCTTGGAATACATTCTCTGAAAAAGGAAGAGGCGATTCCTCTTTTCGCCCGGCAGGGAATGAAAAACTTAGTCGAGGAATTGGGAGGGAAAATCGAAGAAATCAGGCCCTTGAGGCAACTTAAATCCGGAAGCCACGAGACAATTCTGGATGAATCTGCTCTCGGCCGCTGGATAGGGGAAGCAAAGAAGAAGAAGCTCTTTGCCTTTGATACTGAAACAAACAGCCTCGATGAGATGAAAGCTGACCCTTTAGGGTTCTCTTTAGCCACAGAGGCGGGAAAAGCCTGTTATATTCCCATCAAGGCCGTGGATGTGGACCCTCTGCCAAACGACGTGGTATTCAGATCCTTAAAAGGTCTGCTTGAAGATCCCGATCTTTTGCTTATCGGTCAGAATATAAAGTACGATTTTAAGGTGATGCAGCGCTGGGGCATCACTATAAAAAACAGGCTCTTTGATACCATGATTGCCGCCTGGCTTATAGACAGCGAATATTTCTCTTTCAGTATGGATGCTTTGGCATTAAAATATTTGCAGTATAAGACCATACACTACAAGGATGTAGTGGGGAAAGAGCAGAAACGAACCCTGGCAGATGTAGATATCGTACAGGCAACTGATTACTCTGCAGAGGATGCTGATATCACCTATCAGCTCTTTGAGGTTTTTTCCGATAAGCTAAAAGAAGAAGGATTAACAAGGATTTTTCATGATCTGGAAATGCCCCTGATAAGAATCTTAGCCTATATGGAATTAACGGGCATCAGGCTGGATTGTGAGCAGCTTCTCTCCTACAGGCGGGAGCTTAAGGAGCAGCTTGACGAAATCGAGGAGGAGATTTTCATCCTGTGCGGCCGCAGGTTCAATATACGATCAACCAGGGAGCTGCAGTATGTGCTCTTTGAGGAGCGCAAATTAAAGCCTGTAAAAAAAACCAAAACCGGGAAGTTTTCAACTGATAACTATGTTTTGGAGGAGCTTGCCCGGGAGGATGAAGTTCCTGAGAAGGTCCTTAAACACCGCCTGATGACCAAGCTAAAATCCACCTATGTGGATGCCCTGCCCCTATTAGTTAATCCAACGACCCGCCGCCTCCATACTCACTATCGTCAGACCGGAGCAGCCACGGGGCGACTGTCCAGCGTAGATCCGAATCTGCAGAATATACCTGTAAGGGAAGAATCGGGCAGGCGTATCAGATCTGCCTTTATCCCGGAAGAGGGGTTTACATTTTTAAGCGCGGATTATTCCCAGATAGAGCTGGTGGTGCTGGCTCACCTTTCTCAGGATGAGATGCTCATAAAAGCCTTCCGGGAAGGCAGGGATATTCACCGGCAGACGGCAGGGATTATCTTCGATATTCCGGAACAAGAAGTAACACAGGCCCAGAGGCGGATCGGGAAGACCATAAACTTCGGTGTTATCTATGGAATGTCCTCTTTCAGGCTGGCCAGGGATTTAAAGCTGGGCCGGAAAGAGGCGGATGAGTTTATAAGCCGCTATTTCCAGAGATATTCAGGTGTGAGGCGATTCAAAGACCAGACCATCAGGAAGGCTGAAGCGGATGGTTATGTTGAAACTTTTATGGGCCGGAGGCGGTCTCTGCTCTATATTAACAGCAGAAACAAAACCGAAAAGATGGCTGCCGAACGGGTGGCTGTTAACTCTCCCATCCAGGGCGGTGCTGCGGATATTGTAAAAAGGGCCATGCTGAATGTGACCCATAGATTGCTTGAAGAGGGATTGGAGGCGAGGCTTCTGCTTCAGGTGCATGATGAATTAATATTTGAGGTAAAAGAAGAAAAAGCAGCGGAAGTTCAGGAAATCGTTAAAGCTGCCATGGAAAATGCCGTTTCTCTTTCTCTGCCCTTAATGGTAAAGATTGAAATCGGAAAAAGCTGGGGTGACATCCATTAGTGCAGATGTGATATGGGGAGTGGCCGGAAAGTACTGTGCTGGGAAGAATGCCCTCATCAGATTTCTGATACAGAAGGGATTCTCCGTAATTGACTGTGACCGGATTGGCCATCAGGTACTCAAGAGGGAAAAGCAGAAAAAAAGGGTTTTAAAGCGTTTCGGAGCACAGGTATTGACCACAGATGGAGAGATAGATCGAAAGGAGCTGGGAAAACTGGTATTCAGGTATTCCTGCGCCAGAAGGGATCTGGAGAAGATTCTTCATCCCGAAATGGTTAAAGAGGTCAAATCCCGGCTTGAAACCCTTAAGCGGCCTGTAGCAATTAATGCCGCCGTTCTCTTCAGGATGGGTCTGCAGCAATTTTGCAGCCTGGTTATCTGTGTACAGGCTCCCCTTACCGTACGGCTCTTCAGAGCCATTAAACGGGACAGGCTCTCATTTAGCCAGGCCCTGATGAGGATTTTATCCCAGAGAAGAATCTGTCCTAAATTCAATGTAAATGGGGTCGATATTTACAGTATGAAGAACAATGGAAGTTTGATCCAATTGCAAGAACAGGCTCATGAATTACTCAAGGAGAGAGGAATCAAGGAACTTCATCATGGATAAGCATAAAATTCTCTGGGTAATATTTTCCGTTAGTTTATTGCTGATAGTAATTCTTGCCGGGGGATTGTATTTCCTCCGGCCGATACCTCAAGATAGAATGGATACAGCCTCACAGGAGGCTCCCTTGTTTCAGGAATTCGATATCTTTGAGTATGTTCGCGGGAAACAGGAACTGCCGGGTCTGCAGACTCTGAAGACAGATGAAGAGGAACCGGAGGAGTTGGTAATTGTTGTGGGTGAGAAGGTCGAAGAGAAGGAAGGAAAAGAGGCTGTTATTAAAGCGCCACCGAAAATAGAACAGATTCGCCCATCTGTTAAACCTAAACCTAAGCCCCCGGTATCTACTCCTATTTCAAAGCAAAAACCCAAACCAGCGCCAAGACAGGTTAAGGTCAATGAATATTGGATACAGACCGGATCTTATAAGAGTCATTACAGAGCGGAGCTCATGGCAAACCTACTGGCTGAGCAGGGGCTGGCAGGGGCAATAACAATACGTGAGATTGGGGGGCAAACCTATTACAGGGTTCGCATAGGTCCTTATACAAGCAAATGGGAAGCGGAAAAGTTTCTATCCTGGGTTAAAGCCATTCAGGGACTGGAATCCAGCTATGTCTCCTTAGTACATTCCAAACGCTCCATTCCCTGAAAGCAGGGCATGTTACTCAGCCCATCATTAATTACAGCCGTTGCCGTTCAGATACTCTGCCAGGCTTTTAAAGTTATCTACTATTCACTTAAAAAAAGACAATTGGACCTATCTTACTTCATTTCTGCCGGCGGAATGCCCAGTGCTCATTCGGCCTTTGTGACTGCCCTTACCCTTTCTTTAGGCTTATATCACGGATTCATTTCCGAATTTTTTGCTATTTCCTCTGTTTTTTCCCTTATAATTATCTACGACGCCATCAAACTTAGAGGCGCGGTCCAGAGTCATTCCCGGATACTGCTTAAGATCGTTCAATATTTACCGGATCAGTTCCAGGGGGGAGATCAAAAAATACCACAGATGGTAGGCCATTCCCTGCCGGAGGTAATAGCCGGTCTTATTGTGGGTGGGGTTCTTTCTGGAATGCTTTTTTTATTCTTTAAGCACCTTAATTAACAGCTCATTGAGCGACCGCTTGGGGACATGATGGCTGCCGTCAGGTTCCCGATAATACTTGATTGAACCGTCTTCCCCGATATGCTCCAATACGACCTTCTCCACCGGTTTGCCAAGGGCAAGGACTAAAGCGATCTCAAGATTATCCTGAAGCTTCAGGATCTTACTCAGTTTATTTCTCAGAACGGATCCGAACATGCAGCCTCCAAATCCGAGGGAGGTGGCGCCCAGGAGCATTGTTTGAGCCGCAATACCTACGTCCATACCGGCGGATTCTTTAATTCTTTTGTCAATCAGGATGATAATATAAGCTGTAGGCCTCTCCGATGCATCGGGACCGGGCCAGTCCTTTAAATAACCTGCCCAGGAGAGGGTTTCGAATATCTTTTCATTCCATTCAGAAGAACAGCAGATTATATATTTCAGCGGCTGCATATTAGCAGCAGATGGTGTTCGCCGGGCCAGCTCAATCAAAGAGGTCAGGATTGAGCAGTCGATACTTTCGTTAGTGTTAAAGCGCCTGTAACTGCGTGTCCTGGTGACGAGGCTTTGAAATTTCATATATGTCCTCCTTAAAAAGATTTTTATGGCTTTTTCTTGAGGAGACTGGCCCTGGTCAGTCCGGATCCGGAGATACTCTGCCGGATGTGCGCCACAGCCTCTTCAACTTTTCTTTTTTTATTGAATGGATCGTCAAAGAGCTCCCATTGTGTGGACAGATCCTGTTTCTTGACATTGGCCGTGCCAACCCCAATCAGCCTGACCGGTGTGCTGCCGTCCCATCGTTTTTTTAGCAATTCCGTAGCAATCGAATATATTTCATCCGAGGAGGTAATCCAGTGCTTTATGGTTTTCTGGCTGCCTGTGGTATTAAAATCAAAAAAGCGCAGCTTAAGACGCACCGTGTTAGTTTTCCACCCTCCCTTTATCAAACGGTACATTATCTGCTGGGAAAGCTCCAGTATTGATCTTTTAATTGTGCTTTGATCATTTTTATCGCTTTCAAATGTAATTTCACTGCTTATGGAATGGCTTTTGGGCTTTTCCGGATATATATTTCCAGGATCTTTCCCACGGGCAGCATTATAGAGATAGCGGCCGCATGCCTCCCCCATCATGGAACGGAGAATATCCTCAGGAATCTCTCGCAGGCGTTTTACTGATCTTATGTTTAATTCCAGCAGGCGGGAGAGTGTTTTTTTCCCAACACCCCAGAGATCTTTGAGCTGCAATTTGTCTAAAAAGAGTATCTCTTCTCCCGGCTTTACCATGGTAAGCCCGTCGGGCTTACCATATTCTGAAGCCAGTTTAGCTAAATATTTATTTGGGGCGATCCCAACAGAAAGTATCAAGCCTGTTTCCTCGAAAATTTGTTTTTTAATTGTATCTGCCAGGGCAAGGGGCGGGCCGTAAAGACGCTTAGTACCGCTTAAATCTAAAAAGGCCTCATCAATTGAAATCTGTCTGAACACGGGCGTATACGATTCCAGGATCGACATAACGTGATCAGAAACCTGAAGATATCGCTCCATTCTGCCCGGTAAAAAAACGGCCTGAGGACATTTTCTATAAGCCTGGGAGATCGGCATAGCGGAGCGGATTCCGAAACGCCTCGCCTCGTATGAGCAGGAGGAAACAACACCCCTGCTGCCGGGACGAGCTCCAACAATAACCGGTTTACCTTTAATATTGGGATTATCGAGCTGTTCAACTGATGCATAAAAGGCATCTAAATCTACATGAAAGATAACTTTCACCCGATCTCCTTAAGTAAGAAAGATATCCTGTATAGAATTAATCCTAATGAGGGTTTAAAAAACTGTCAAATAGATCATGTTTTAATATTTAGAGTGTTTTTAAAGGTGGAGCGTGAATTTATATCCTTATAGAGTGCGTAGATTTTAAAACCATCCGGAGAAGCTAAGTATTCTAAAGTAACTGTCAAATCAAATGTCATATCCCTGGGGAGTGTAAGTTGAACCAGAAGGGGAATGGGTGGATTTACTCCGATAAGGATTTGATATTCCCTGCCCCCCGGCTGCCGGATATAAGGAAAGTTGGAATCAAAAAGGACAAATTCATCCTGGGCAATAAGAGTAAGTTTCAATCTGAAAGGATTCCCTTTAGGGACTAAAGCAAGGTTTATGTTTTTTCTATCTAGAAAACCGGTACTGGACAGCTCTGTTTCCAGTATATCCGGAATCTCCGGCAGGGTAAGCTTAAAGGAGCCGGCATTAGTATCAAGTAATTTCATTTTCCTGTTATTCAAGAGATACAATTTGCCAATGGGAGCGGGGCTGGAAAGTTTGAGATAATAGTCAGAGATTCTCCGATCAATGAAATACCGGGCTAAGATGGGCTGCTTATTCTTTTCATTATAGGGGGAATAGATCAGAAAGATGAGAAAAAGGATGAAAAGCATAAGGGAAAAAAATGCTACGATACTAAGGCGCCAGGTATTTCGCTTGATCCTTCCGGGAGAGCGTAGAATCATTCTTAACCGGATGAGCATCAGGATGAAGGGTATAAGTACGACCGCTAAAAGAAGATTGCCCCAGATTTTTGAGAGCAGTATAACCCGACAGAACTCTAGTTTGGGCAGTGCAAAAAGCTCAATAACGGTTTTAAGAATCCAATAGGGCGAAGCAAGGAAAAAGAGAATTTTCAAAGGTCTATTTGAAGTTGCTGAGAAGAGTAAGGTGAATGTAAGTGCCCATACGAAATAGTATGTAAAAGAAATATTGATAAGGGCCAATATCAGGATATCGAGCACAAGAAACAGTATGGCCGAAGCTGAATAGAAACTCCCATTTCGAGAGAAGTGAAGCTTCTTTAAAAAACCAAATAAACTAATGAATATAAGAAAAGGGAGGGTCAACTTAAATGCTAAAAAGAGAAGGGGAAACGCAGTCCAGAGTGTTTCCATACGGCGGATGCAGAGGATTCCTTCCAGCACCAGGGTTGAAATGAATAGAAGAGTAAAACTTATCAGGATGAAAACAGGTAAGTTCCAGATATTCCTGAATAGTGTTTTAAGATATTTTTTCATCATTTTCGAAAAAATCAAGGCATACAGCAGGACGAGTGACATTATGGTGATAAGAATTATCAGATAGCTCCTCTCACCAATACTGAAATAAAAGTCACGGACCTGAAAGAACAGATAATGACGGTCCCAGGTTTCCGGAATCCCCTCTTCAAAGGACTTCAGGAAGGTATTAAAAAAAAGATCAAATGAAAAAACCCAGTTTTCCCTTTCCATGGGGCTTATGCCTTTATATTCGCCTTCAAAGCATATTGCCGGGTAACCGGCGAATAAAAAGGGCTCGATGATCGTCCTCTTTGAATCGAGTCCAATCCTGAAGATTTGATTTTCATTCCCACGCACCAAAAAGAAGAGATCAGTTTCTTTCAATGCATCTGTACATCGTTCAAACAGCCAGTAGGGGGCGACAATTCCTCTGCCCCCGCCCCGGACATGAAGCCTTGAGGGTATGGTTTTCATGTTCAGATATAAGACCATGACCCGATATTCCGGGTAGAAATCGCGCAGGAACAGTCTGCTCCCCATAGGATAATCCGGTTCCTCACCATATTCGGCGCCAAGAAACAGCACTTTAACGGTGATTGGTGGTTTTTCAATCTTAAGCTGTTCTAAGATGCTCATAGCTAAAGCGATATTGATAGAGCAGTCGTATTCCTTATCTGCCTCTGGGGGATGATTCAAGGGTACGGCCAGAATCAAGGTATCCTCCGTTTTACCTGTGATGGTGGCTTCCAGGGATGAAGAAAATGAATGATTTAAATCAGACTCCTGAAAATCAAAGCGGTTAAAGGAGATATTATAATTCTTGAGCCGTTCTTCGATAAAGGCCAGAATCTCATTTTCCGCTTTTGATCCTTCAATTCTCGGATAATGAGATTGGAGCAAGGAAAGATCATTCATGATTACTCTTGGATCAGACGGAATGGCAGACTGTGGGAAAATGTATTCGGGAAAAAACAGGAAAAGCAGTAATAGAAATTTTAGAAGCATGGGTAAGCTTAGAATAGCTGAGCAAAAAAATGATTGCAACATATAAGTTAATATTTTATTATTCAGGACTGTAATGGAAGTAATGCTCCAGATACTAAAAAGACAGAGTATCAGAAAATATAAACCGGATCCTGTTGAAAAAGAGAAGATAGAAAGAATTCTCGAAGCAGGAAGACTTGCTCCGTCCGCTAAGAACCGGCAGGAGTGGCGTTTTATAGTGATTCAGAAACAAGAGCTTCGCAAACGTATACAGGAGGCAGCTTTCGGTCAGGATTCTGTTGGCGAAGCCCCTGTAATCATTACTATTTGCACCACGAATATCGGCTACCGTATGCCGAACGGGCAGTTATCTTACCCGGTTGATTTAAGTATAGCCGCTTCCTTCATGCTCCTTCAGGCTGTGAGTGAGGGACTGGGCACATGCTGTATTACCACTTTTAATGAAGAGACCGTAAAAGAAATCATCAACGCGCCCTATGCTATGCGTGTAGTAATGCTTTTGCTCATAGGATATGCTGGTGAAAAGCCCGAACCTACAGACAGAAAGAAGCTTAAAAGCATTGTTTCTTACGATCACTGGTAATTCCGGCCGATAGATCTGTGTGCTGTCAAGTGTAGTACTCGTAGAGCTTCTGTAAATTCTCCTGGTTCTTATCACCCGGCTGAGGTTTGACTCTCCCGCCCACGGAGAAGTACATAGAATCAGAACGAGTCCAGATTACCTGGAAAATTACCTTACAATCCGGAATTCCTATTACTTTTCCAGGCTTGATTATTAGTGTCAATAAATCCTCTTTTTTTACAGGGAACTGTCTGATGAAGGAAATCTGACATCCCGATTCACTTACATCTCTTAAATAGCCGGGGATATTCTCCTCTACAAGAATAACATGAGCATAGGCCTTACTTCTATCTTCCCTTCTCATTTCATTCAGCATATAGGTCTGCTCCTGTAGCTGCTTTAATAAGAGTTCCCAATATTGGACCGGAACTCCAGGCTACGGGTTCCTCATTTTTATTAAAAAAAATAATCTCAAAGATTGGAAATGTTCTTTTAGCCAGCAGCAGGCCCATACCAAAGCGTAAATAGTTATGTTTTTTTTGATATTCTAAAAACTTAAGACCTGTATTGTCGATATTATTGGGATCGTCCTCCAGGTTGTAGGGAAGATTACCGGGATCGAACCCTCCACCGAAATCTTTGATGCTTACCTCCAGATTGTTATCGTTAATATTGAAGGTTATAATTATATTTTTTTTAACATTTTTTTCCCTGTGCGCACGGAGCGAATTGCTGAGAAGCTCTAATACAGCATATCTTATATTATCCTGCTCATTTATATAATCCGGAAAACTTAAATAGTTCAATATATCAAGGATATCCCGGAAATTCGCTTCCGGATAAATATTCATTTTTACCCGCCTGCTCGATTTTCCATGAATTGAGAGAAAAGATTCATTCAAACAGATATACCTTTGAAAAACCAGTCATTTTATTGTTTAATGTAATTATGTTGTATCTTCTATTAAAGATATTTAATTATAAACAATTGCAAAAAGTAAACCAAGGCCTTACAGAGGATATCCAAAATAATTTAAAGAAAATAGCTGAATCAGCAGGAATCGCTTACTTAGGTAATCGTGATGGAAACCTGCTCTACGCTTTAGGAGATGAAAAAAGGCTCGATCCACAGAAGGCAATTGAGTCCGTACGGCAGTTTTATAAGCAGCTTCATAGTACTGAGGAAGATCTTTTCGGTTTTAACTTATTGGTATCTCTGCTGGATGAAGACTCCGAAACCGCCCAGAAAAAAATGAGAGAATCTCTCCTTACTATTAATAGCTATGAGGAAATCTGGCTTGAGGAAAAAGCTGAAATCTTTTTTTCAGGCCGTGTGGCATCGAGGAAAATCGAAGATTTCTGGCTTGTCCTTCCTCAGACAGGTTATGCTGCAGTTGCGCCGGACCGGCATAAAAATATCTGGGATAGAGAGGCATCAATAAAGAGGATTCTGAAAACTGTAATGTTAAAAGATACCATGTGTCTATATATTTCCGGTTCTAATGCTTCTGAAAGAAGACTCCTGGTTGATTCAGTTTTAAGCCGGTTTTTAGAAAAAACAAATGTAATGAATGTTCCCAGGATATTCACTCTATTTAATAGACGCTCTGTAATTCATCCATTTCTTAACAGCATTGATCCTGAGTTCTTGAACCTGGTTGATCAGTTTCTTTACAGGTATGAATTAAATGTTTGGAACGAGCTGGGAGATCTCCTTAGCTTCCTAAAAAACACACCTACCGGTAACATGTACCCTGATCATTTAAGCCAGGATTTTCATCTGGCCTATCAGCTCTATTTAATTGCCTATTTCCGGATGATGGAAGAGAATCTCCTACCCCCAATTCTAGTCTGTGAGGATATTGAAACCTATAATTCACATTCTCTTAAGGCCTTAAAGATTTTGCTTAAGGGTTTTTCCAGGCTTTCTTCATTTAAACCGATTCTTACCTCAGGGAAGAAAGGAATGAAATGTGAGTTCAATTTCTTAAAAATACGTACTGTATCCATTCGTCCCTTAAGCCCGAAAAAAATCAGAGGCTTTTCCTCAAAACTAGTCCCCGCTCTGAATATCTCTGAGAAGGATAGTTTTCAGATTCAGAAATATACTAAAGGACACGTTATTCCGTTGGTTCACTTTCTTAAGATTTTGGAGAAGAGGGAACAGATCCCGGATGAGAATGGATCATTTTCATGGATTCATAATGCAGAAACTATAGCTTTATTTTCAGGACATCCCATTGCTGTTTCATGGTATTTCATAAACTACCTTCCTGAGCACATGAAGAGATTCCTGTACATTATTTACCTGCAAGCAGGATTATTGAACCGCCTGCAGTTAACATCTTTTTTATATTCTCAAGGGTTGTCAGATGAAATAATTTTTCGATCACTAACAGATTTAATTCATTACGGCTTGATCGCCAGCGGTGAATACGTAATTCCCCTCTTTCCGGCAATTCGTGAAAAACTCAAGAAAAGCATAATAAGCTCGGAGAGCAATTTAGAAGAAGAATTTACTGAATTTTTAATCGGTCTGTGGAGGGGCGGCAGCTTTCCTCATTTAGTGCTTCTGTTTTTTTTCCTATTGAATATGAAAGAATCCCTTTCCAAGACGGCTGAAGCAAAATATGACAGGTATGCACTGGAGATTCTTGTCCAGACCCTGGAGCGGAAAATAGCCGAGTTGGATTTTGAAGGTGTACAGCTTTTATTAAATCAAAAACACCTAAGCCTTCTCTCTCTAAGTCCCGATGAACAGAGGGGTCTGAAACTCTTCATATACTCTGTAAAGATCAGATCAGCTCTGCTGTCAGGAAATATTCAGGAGGTTGAAGATCTTCATACTGAAGCTGTTGTCTTAAGCAGCGGATACAGGGTTAATCCTTTAAAGGGCAGACTATTCCTGCAGATTGCCCGTTTTTATGAAATGAAAGGAGATCCTGTTATTGCCCTGGATTGGGCTAAGAAATCGCTTATCCAGTTTCAGAACTCTGGGGTTCCTGGGTCTCAGGTTCCTTGGTCTCAGGTTCCTGGGGGAGAGCTCTTAGCCACTATTGAAATAGGATCGGCTATGCTGGCTCTGGGAAAAATAGAGGAAGCTTTAGAATATTTTTCTTTCAGTGATCAGGTTCGAGACAGCTTGTTTCCTATTGAAGAGCTCCGTGCTTCAGCCCTTAAGGCTGTGGCACTGTTTATAAAAGGAAATCTCTCACGCGCTCAGACGGAGGTGCAAAAGGGGCTTGAGCAGGCTCAAGCTCTTAAGCGAAGGGAGTGGGAGCTTTTCTTGGACTTTCTGGACGCCAGGATTCTATTTGAGCTGGGCGCCTGCCAGGATGCAATTCCGGTTCTTCTGCGAGGTCTGGCAATGGCAGAGCTTTATTCCATTGAGCCGGCAAAGAAAATTTTTTATCGATGGCTGGGAAGATCCTACGCTTACATGGGCAGGCTTGAAACAGCAGAAAGTGTGCTTGATTCATGCGAAGATGCAGCCGAAAAGCTTTATTTTTTAGGAGAGGTCCATTTTTTCAGGGGGGATAATGCCAGGGCGCTTGAGGCCTGTGAAAGCGCCTCCTCTTTAACGGGAACTGAAGATCTCTATCCAGGCGAACGGATACTGTGGACTGATGGCTTTGCCGCTGTTGAAGGAAGATGCTTTTCCCTGCTGACCGGAAGCGCCCTGCTGATTCGGCTGATCCAATCATTTAAAGCCTATCTCCAGGGACTTGAAGGTGGCGTTGAGCAGGGGATTGAGCATTTATACAGGATCACCCGCGGGGAGAAGATCCCTGAAGTGGATCCATATTTAAGTATTTATCATTATTTCTATGCCAGTACTCTTCCGGACGTGGGAAAAGGTGAGGTCGATGACGGCCTGACCGTATTAAACAAGGCTTTGAAGCTATTACAGCATAGAGCAAGCAATATTGAGAATTCCACCATACGCTGGCAGTTTCTCCATAAGAATTTCTGGAATGCCCGTCTGCTGGAAGAAGCTGAACGGAAGAGGCTCCTTTAAAGGAATATATTATGTCAGCAACAAAAATCGGTATTGGGATTATTTGGGCAGGCAAGGCCGGTAAATTGGCAATAGAAATCGCAATTAAATCATTTAATTCGCAGGATTGACTAAAGGCTTGTTTGGGCTTATAATTTTTAAGTCATCTTCTGGGAGGGGAAAATGGCCGAACAATTAATTTTAAAAAGCCTGCCTTTTATTAAAATACTACCTGCCTGGGCACAGGAGCTGGCTTACAAATACTGCTCCAAAACAGCTAACCTCTATATAGTGCATGGAAATATCAGAGATTTTCTGCCCCACAGGATGAAGGATAATGAATTCAATTTTGTTAAGATTCAGGATTATATTGCGGAAGTTCTCTTCGGAAATCGCGATATTATAGTATTTTATGATCGTTCTTCAGGCGTGAGCTTCTGTACACCGGAAATGAAGAGAGGTTTTTTAAGGGAATTATCCTCATCCAACGGTCAGAATCGAGAGGATTTTCTTTCCAAGGATCCTGTAGAAGCCTTCCATTATCTGGAGAAATATTTCTATAAGAATGTTCCCAGAAAACGGCGTATTGTACTTATTGTCGATTATTCTGAAACAATAGTTCCTAATACGGATATTTCCAGGTACACGGATGAGGACCGCTACTGCTTAGTCACGCTCAATCGTTGGGCAAATGACCCAATATTTACAGAGGGGGATATCTCGATAATCCTGCTTACTGAGAATCTTGCTGATCTCAATATCAAGCTTGTGCGTTCACCCAGTACCATTAAAGTAAACATCCCTCTGCCTGATGAAATGGTGCGGGAGCGCTTTTTTAATTTTTTAGAGAGAGAAGAAAAACTCCTTTTGGAGCACAGGCTGTTTCCTAAAGAAGTTGCCCAACTGACCAGCGGGCTCAATTTAGTTAATATCTATCAACTGGCGGCTGAATCATATCAGGAGGATAGACGGATTACTCGTGAGTATCTGCGCCTAAAGAAGAAGGAGATAATAGAAACTGAGGCGATCGGCCTTTTAGAGTTTATAGAGTCTGAGTATGATCTCTCAATGGTGTCGGGACATGACTTTGTAAAAAAACGCTTTAAGAGTGCCGCCAGGGCTATAAAGCTCGGACGACTGGATGTTCTACCCATGGGTTATTTGATTGCCGGTGCGGTGGGAACCGGTAAATCCTTTATGGTCTCTGCTTTTGCCGGAGAGATAGGTATCCCTATAGTAAAGTTCCAGAACTTCAGGTCCAAATGGCAGGGAGTTACGGAAGCAAATCTGGAAAAAATATTGAATATTCTTAAAGCCATGGCCCCTGTGGGAGTAATGATCGATGAAGCCGATGCCTTTTTAGGTAATCGTAACCAGGAAGGCGATTCCGGTACCAGTAACAGGATCTTTGCTCAGATAGCTTCATTCATGGGCAATACCGAGTACAGGGGTAAGATTATCTGGTTTTTGATTACCTGCAGGCCGGATCTACTGCCCATCGATCTGAAACGCCAGGGCCGGGCAGAGGAGCATCTTGCTCTCTTCTATCCGGAGACCATAGCCGAGAAAGAGGAACTATTCCAAACCCTGGTAAGAAAATTAAAGCTGAAGATACAGAAAGTAAACATCATTGATCTCTTGCGGAGATACAATTTTGATTTTTCAGGTGCAGACTTAGAATCTGTGCTGATTCGCGCCAAATTATTAGCTGCCATGAATAATCATGTTTTTATCACGAAGAACGACCTGGAGGAAACCATTCGCGATTTTATCCCACCTGCCTATCCGCATGATATAGAGCTTCAAAATCTTGTAGCTGTTTTGGAGTGCACAAGCAGGGAGATGGTGCCCAAGAGATTTCAGAACCTGGAGAGAGGGAAGCTTATCTCGGAAATCAAGCAGCTCAAGATTCTTCTGGCTGAGAGAGAATAAGAGAAATTCGAATAAGTACATTGCCAGTGACTAAGTTGAAAAAAGCTCATAATCTACATATACTTCTTGTAGGTTTATTTTATGAACGGAGAAGAAATTTTAAGTAAGTTGCCCCGGGATGGCTTTTTGAAGATTTCCCAGAGCAAGACAGTGGCTATGCCAAAGAAAGAAAGGGTGGCCCTTATCCGCAAGGGCAATGAGTTCTTTAATCAAAAAAATTATGATCTGGCAAAGAAAATATTTCTTACTACAGGCTACACCGACGGATTGATTCGACTTGGAGATTACTACGATGAAAAGAAAATGCCTTTAGAGGCATTCAGAATGTACTTTTTGGCTCCTTATCCCAAGAAGGTCAATTACATGCTGGAAAAAATGGCAGGCATTATGAAAATGTGGCTTGCAGAGGAGACAAAAAAAAGTGATTAAAGACGATAAGAGTTTAGAAACAGATAGTCAGCATATATCTGAGCTGTCCAAACAGGGCTACAGCTGTTTAAAAACGGGTAAATTTGAAGAAGCAGAGGTTTTTTTTAAGCGTATCTTAGAAACGGAAAGATTTAATAATTATGCCCTGGTCGGATTGGGAGAGGTCTTTAGAAAACGTGGCGACTTCGGTAGAGCAATGGAGAATTACCAGCGCTGTTTAGACTATCACCCGGGTAATAAATATGCCTTGATCGGTCTTGCCGATTGTTACAGGGCTCTTAAATCCTACCAGAAGGCGATTGATATCTGGGAGCAGTATCTTGCACAGGATGATTACGATGTAACCGTACTGACTCGTATCGCTGATGCTTACAGGAAGGTAAAGAACTTTGAACGCTCCCGGGATATATACTTAAAGGTTTTGGAATTGGATCAGGATAATCCCTATGCCTTAAATGGACTGGGGCATCTGCACTTTGATTTCAGAATTTTTAATGAGTCCATCACCTACTGGGAGAGGATGCTTGTGGGTGATCCTGAAAATATCAGGGTACTGACCTCCCTTGGTAATTGCTATCGTAAGTTGAAGGACTTCCAGAAGGGAATGACCTTCTTTGAGAGAGCCGAAGATCTTGAGCCCGGGAATTTTTATGCCCTTTTTGGAATTGCAGATTGTTATAGGGGTTTGAACGATCATAGAAAATCTTTAGATGCCTGGCAGGCAATCCTGGAATTTGATCCCCAGAATAAGGTCATCATGACCCGGGTGGGTGATGCCTACCGGAACATGGGAAAAACAGATATGGCTGAGGAATTTTATCACAAGGCTCTGGACTTAGAATTTGATCTTTATGCTGTTATAGGTCTTGCCATGATTAATAAAACCAGGGGAAACTATCTGGAGGCTATTGAGTCCTTGACCGGGCTTTTAGTCCAGAATCCTAAGAATCACCGTTTAGTTATTGAAGTGGCGGACTGTCATATAAAACTGGGTCATACTCAGAGAGCTATGGATACTCTGACCCGGTTCTTACGGCAGGGCGGTAGGAATTCCTATGTCTCTGAGATGCTTGATAAGCTAAAGAAAGAAGCTGATTCCGGCCATGCTTAGCGATGAGTCCAAAGATATCCTTGCCATGAACCTTATTCCTGAAGCATATCCAGGTCTGCAAGATCCTGTTTTCTGCCGGCAGCCTTCTTGTTTCGTATAAGATCGTGTTTACTTATAAAATAAGCCTTAACTTTACCGTATCGTGAGACAACCCTGTTTTTCCACACTTCCTCAAATGTGCAGCCGGCTATTGATGACACAAGATCAATCCGTACAGGCTCATAACCGAGCTGTATTACCTGATCCCTGGTTGTGATATCATCTCTTGTAAGATCTAAGCTTTCAAATCCAAATTCCTTAAGGGTCTGAATAACTCTATCAGCATTTTCTTTGGTGGGTTCAACTAATATGTCCATATCTTTTGTATATCGTGGTTTAGCATGAAATGCCAGTGCAAATGAACCTATGATGCAGTATTTAACACTATTTTTGTTTAATAATTTTAAGAAATCTTCGTAATCCTTTTCGACTTTCATTCCCAAATTTCTCAAACGATTCTCTTAATTCTTGCACTATACTCAATCTTTCCTCAGGTGACAATGCTGAATAATACTCCCTCTCAGCCTTTTCCGCCTCGGTAATGCCGATTTTTCTATACCAGATTCTGTTTTTCACAATCAAAGTCTATCAATTATTCCTGTTACTGTACATAAGGGTCTTTCCCTGTTGGAGGTACATTTAGACAGATACGCTCTTATCTTTATCTCGTAGAGCTGTCAGTCAGGCTCTATAACGGCCCGGATGCGTCTGACTCCGGCAGATGAGGACTGCTCCTTTACAATACGGAATCGGCCCAGCGCACCGGTTCTTTCCACATGGGGACCTCCGCAGACCTCCCTGGAAAATCCTCCAATAGAGTATACTTTTACCTTCTCTTCATACTTGTCCCCGAACAGGGCAATGGCCCCATCAGCCTTAGCCTCCTGCAGGGTCATGGTATTAAAACTCACTGGAAGATCCCGACGGATCTGTTCATTAACAATCTCTTCTACTCGCTCGATCTGCTTAAGAGTTAATTTTTCAGGATATGAGAAATCGAATCTCAGCCGATCACTGGTTATATTGCTGCCCTTCTGCTGCACGTGATCCCCCAATTCCAGCCGTAAGGCCTTATGAAGGAGATGGGTCGCGGTGTGCAATTTTTTGACCATATCCGAGTGATCCGCCAATCCGCCTCTAAAGCTCTTCTCCGCACCGGACTTGGATATGGCCTGATGCTTTTTAAAAGCTGCCTGGAAGCCCTCCAGATCAACCTCCAGGCCGTTCTCAGCAGCCAGTTCCTGGGTAATTTCAATGGGAAAGCCGTAGGTGTCGTAGAGTCTAAAGGCTATTCTGCCGGGAAGGAGCTTTTTAGGATTCTTAAGAAGGTTTGGCAGGAGTTTTTCAAATTCACGTTCACCCCTGCTGAGAGTCTGTAAAAACTTCTTTTCTTCAAGCTCCAGCTCATACAGAATCATTTTTTGACTGCGCCCAAGCTCAGGATATAATTTTTTGTAGATCTCAACGGCAGCTAAAGCGGAGGAAAAGAGGAAATCCTTTTCCATGGAGAGCTTCCTTCCATGGCGTATGGCCCGGCGAATCAAGCGCCTGAGAATATATCCCTGTCCCAGATTTGACGGCTTTACAGCTTTTTCGTCGCCAAGGATAAATACAGCGGAGCGGACATGATCCGTAATGATTCTGATAGATTGATCGATATCAGGATCACTGCCGTAATTAATTCCTGCAGCCTCTTCAATAACACGTATGATGGGCATAAACAGCTCAGTCTCGAAAACAGTTTTTTTACCCTGCAGAATAGCGCAGGTTCGCTCAATTCCCATACCCGTATCAACAGTTTTTTGATCCAGGGGAAGATATCTTCTTTCTGGGGTTTTATTGTATTGTATAAATACGTCGTTCCAGATTTCAAAATACTTGCCACAATAACATCCCGGACGGCAGTCCGGGGAACAGGGGGAAACCCCTGTATCAATAAACATCTCCGTATCCGGACCGCAGGGGCCTGTCTGTCCGGCCGGCCCCCACCAGTTATCCTCCCTACCTAAAAAGTAAATTCTCTCTTCCGGAATGCCTAAAGACAACCAGATATCTGCGGCCTCCCGGTCCTGGGGGACATCTGAATCCCCTTCAAATACCGTGACATGGAGATGATCAGGGGTAAAGCCAAGCCATTTTTCGCAAGTAAGGAATTCATAACTGAATTCAATGGCTTCCTTCTTGAAATAGTCCCCTAAAGACCAGTTTCCCAGCATTTCAAAGAAGGTGAGATGGGTTTTATCTCCGACTGAATCAATGTCACCGGTGCGTATGCATTTCTGGTAGTTTACAAGCCTCTTTCCACCGGGATGGAGTTCCCCCAGAATATAGGGTACTAAAGGATGCATGCCTGCAGTTGTAAAGAGCACAGTCGGATCGTTTTCCGGAATCAGTGACTTGCCGGATATTTCTCTATGTCCCTTTCCGCGGAAAAACTCGATGTATTTCTCTCTTAACTCTTGTGCGGTCATCTTTTATGGAAGGATTCAAATATCCTCAAACTCGCTGTCATCTTCGGTAAATTCGGGAAATACATAGGCTATTGTTCCGGACTTCCTGATTTTCATTTCAGCATATCCCTGGCTCACAAGCTTCTCCAGGTACTTCCTGGCTTCTTCTATGGAAAGGTTTCCCTCCAAAGCCACTTCACCGGGAGTGGCGATCCCCTTATTCTTTTTGGCGGTGCGGAGAATCACCCTCTCAGGAGATTCTTTTCCGGCAACCCTGGGATGCTGAACCTCAAGACCTTCAAATAGAGCCCGGCGATACTGAGGCCCGATATTGGCTTCGCTCACCATGGTTGGGATATAGAAGAAATCGAAGACTGCTCCTATCATACCGAGCCCTCCGGTCATAAACCAGAGGAAACCGGTTCCGAATCGGCCTAAGTAGAACCTGTGCAGGCCTAAAGCACCGAATCCTGAGATGAACCACAAAAAGTAGGCTATCGAATTCTTATACACCCATGCCTCCCTATACACCAATAGATACCATTGATTCTGAAAATCCTCAAGGTTTTATGGATACAGTCTGGAAATAGTTCTGGGAAAGGGGATGGCTTCCCGAACATGCCTGATTCCACAGAGCCAGGTAACGGTTCTTTCCAGGCCTATTCCGAATCCGGAGTGAGGAACCGAGCCATACTCCCTAAGTTCCTTATACCAGGTGTAGGCTTCTTCCGGCAGGTTCTCCTCATGTATGCGGCTGAGTAATTTTTGGTAGTCATCTTCCCTCTGGGAACCGCCTATAATCTCACCATATCCTTCAGGAGCAAGCAGATCGGAGCAGAGCACCGTATCAGGATTATCCGGATTCTCCTTCATATAAAAGGCCTTGGCCTTTTTGGGATAATTCATGATAAACACGGGTTTTTCGTGCTGCCCGGATAAAACTGTCTCGTCTTCAGCTCCAAGATCATCTCCCCACTGGATGGGGTGGCTCTTCTTCTGAAGGCTGCTCACGGCATCGTTGTAGTCCACTTTGGGGAAGGGAGGTGTAATCTTTTTTAGTTTCGCATTATCCCTGTCCAGAATCTTAAGCTCCTGATCACAGAGCTTAAGAATATCTTCTGCCAGTGTGCAGATCATATCCTCCTGTAGCTGCATATTACCCTCATTATCGAGATAAGCTACTTCCGCCTCCAGCATCCAGAATTCGGTGAGATGCCTGCGGGTTTTAGATTTTTCCGCTCGAAAGGTTGGCCCAAAATTGTAAACTTTACCAAAAGCCATGCAGGCTGCTTCAAGGTAAAGCTGTCCTGTCTGGGCTAAATAAGCATCTCCCAGATCGAAGTAGGAAATTGAAAAGAGAGTGCTTGGGTTCTCGCCGATTGAGCCTGTGATAATGGGTGTATCGATCAGAACATAGTTTCGACTGTTAAAGAAGTTTCTAAGAGTTATGATCGCCTGGTTTCTTATTCTTAAAATGGCTCCCGGACGGGTTGATCTAAGCCACAAATGCCTGTTTTCTAAGAGAAAGTCTATTCCATGTTCTTTTTTAGCAATGGGATAGTCTTTGTCCGGGTTCTGAACTAAGATGATTCCTGAAACGGCTAGTTCATAGCCTGTGGGGGCGCGTTCATCCTTTTTAACGGTTCCGTGAACCTTGATTGAAGCCTCCATTTTTATGGAGTTTAAAATTTCAAAGCTCGCCGAATCGCATTCGCCATTTACGGCCACTCCCTGCAGGCGGCCCGTGCCGTCCCGCAGTTGAAGAAAGTGAATTTTTCCCTTGGATCGGATATTGAAGAGCCATCCTGCAATTTCGATTTCCTGATTCTCATACTTCCCTATATCGGCAATCCATATTCTCTGCATGTCAAGTCCTTACTCTAAAATACAAGACGGTCATCTCCTCTCGCCAGGGTAATTTCCCCTTTCTCAGCCTGGAGTCGTATATAATCAATAAATTCTTGTATAGCCTTATCGATCTCAGAGCGAAATACTGCGCCCAGGGCATTATCTTCCTCCTTGATTATCTCTATTCGCCTGGAGGATATATTGTCCAGAATTCTTTTTCTCTGATCTTCATCCAGGCCTTTTAAAATGAGAGTAAGTTCCGAATCTGAATAGTCCCTCAATAGGCCCTGTATATCACGATCTGTGAGCTTTAGAAGAATATCAGCAGTAAACAGCCTTTTTTCAATTTCCTCAGTAAGATCAATATCCTGTATTCTTAATTTTTCAAGTATTGTTCTTTCAGAATCAGGCGCCATATTCTTTAGTATCTCCACTAAAACGGATTTTCCATCGATCTCCTGCGTAACAATTTTGCCCTGAGCTCTGACTTTTTCCTTCAATACTCCCTCTATTCTGCGCAATACTTCAGGATTAATTTTTTCAAGCCGCGCAATTCGAGCCGTTACCTGCTTCTGCAGATCCGCGGGGAGAGATGAGAGAATCTCAGCCGCCTTCCCAGGACTTAGATGAGGCAGTATGACCGAAATAGATGGAGCGGATTCATGCTTTAGGAGCAGTTTTACCTGTTCAATATCCAGATCCATAAAAAAGGCAAAGGGATGAGGAGCAGTCCTCTCGATGATCTTATCTACAATAGCCCCTCCCTTTTCCTCGCCAAAAGCGGCAACGACTATTTCCCTGGCTTTTACGATTCCCCCGCGGGCAATGAGATCCTTGGTTTTTACAAGATAGCCAAACTCTTCCAATACCCTGGAAGCTTCCCGGCCGCTGAGCTCTTCTAAACCGGAGATCTCCTCAGATATTCCGGCTACCTCCTGTTCCGTAAGGTGTTTGAGTACTCTGGCTGCCTCCTCCTTGCCCAGTAACATGAGAAAACGCGCCGCCTTCTGATAATTTTTATCCCCTGACCCGGATGGTTTCATGACCTTACATAATAGCATCGGAGTGTGTATGGGTCAATTAGGAGTATTAAGAGTCTTAAGAACCGGAAAGCGTAAAACTCAAGTAGATCTCATCGATCAGCTCGGGCAGAGGAAGAGGAGAGCAGTTATGGCGAACACAGGGGGTATTAATGATGAACCCGGAATCCAGGGATTCGTTTCCTAAAAAAGTTTCAGCTTGTTCCGGATCCTCTCTGTTCATCAGTACATTCCAGAGCACCCGCAGTACGGAAACTGCCTGGCGTAGAGCCTGCTCATATAGATCCGGAAAGCTGTACGTATATTTAAGGCTGCTGTCACACGGGTGAAGCCACACATTCCCTTTTAGATTAAGGAAATCGATATGAGTCGGAATGTTCATAGGATGCATCAGAGCCAGGCGCCTGCGATGATCTCCGGAATTTTTCTCCCTGATATAGATTAACTGCCTGTAATGGGGATGTTGAGGATCGGTTACTGTGTAGAAGAAGAGAGTATCTTTATATGCATTCTCCAGCCGTTTACGGTCCCTCGATTTATAATGAATATTTGGATAACTGGCATGCAGAGCCTTAAGTAGAGTCTTGATTATCTGGTAGGGAAGGTATTCGCCGCAGTAAATCAGGGGCAGAAAGTTGAAATCCCGGATATCCTTACCTCTTCTGATTTTAAGAATCAGAACATCAAGTATTCTCTCAAAAAAGGCGTGACAGCGGTAGTACTTTTGACTATCGTTATCCTCCGGATCAACCCAGCCGGAATAATAGTTGATAAAGGGATGTGTCTTCCGATCCAGAACAGCATGCGTTGCAAAGCCTAAAATATAAGCCACAATGGGCAGTGGAGGAGTATTTTGGGGACCTGTACGCTTCTGGCGAAACGCCTCCAGAATCATATTTTTAACGAGCCTTCCGTAACCCTCATTATGGGTTATAATTCCATATTTAAGACCTGTGGGTTTTGTTCGCTGATTATGATAGAAGAAATCAGTCCCCTGGGCTCCGAATCGGAAGATATTTCCGTGCTGATTGAGTAATATTTTCCCCCTTCGCCGGAAAGCCCGAGCCAGGGCTTCCTCTGCGAATATAAGGTGACTTATCTGAGCAGGCATTTATCTTACAGTAAAGTTAATATTAATATCCCCGGCTGACAAGGCAGGAAAATCCTCTCTGTGAACTCTGTGTGCTCGGTGGCTTCTTTTGGTTTCGGCCGGAGGCTGCGATATGTAATTATAATATTAATATGTCAGGACCCTGCTTGAGCGTCCCCGGCCATCGTGCTTGACAAATTTGTATAAAGTTGTTAGGGTGGTTCAGCACTTGCCGCTGTAGCTCAGTCGGTAGAGCAGAGGACTGAAAATCCTCGTGTCAGCAGTTCAATTCTGCTCGGCGGCACGGCCCCCATCTTTAGGGGGCTTTTTAATATCCAGCCGGCTTAAGTCATGAGTCTGCTTTTAAGGAACTGCGTAGTAAGGACCCGTAATGAGGCCCAGGCTTTTATCCTCAAGATAAGTGTAAACCCTAAAACTGAAACCCTCCTTTAAAGCATTATTTGTCCGGACAATTTCCTGGATAGACACACTTTTTGACTCCACGGGGAGAGATCTGAAGTAATTCTGATCTTTGTTATAGAGCCACAGGGCATAGGAGTCCGCCCTGCCCGACACTAAGATCTCCCCATTTTCAATGGAAACTGAAGGAATATAGCGCCTGTAGGCCTTCAGGAGACTGGGCTTAAGAAAGATCGTCTGTTCAGCCTCATCTCCACCTATATCCTGTAAAAGAATCCTGTACTCTCCTGCAGGCAGTGGAGAGCCGTCGGGCATGGAAATAGTACTGCTGCCGATCCAGGTGGCATCGCCTGAAGTTGATTTAAGCCAGGATTCACTGTCTATGCACCAGAAGAGCTCTTCAGAGTCGTTTATAAGGTAGATTTCCTCAAGATCTTCAAATCCGTCCGGATCGTTTGCCTGTACAAAGAGAGTCAGGGATTGATAGAGAATATCTTTTTCCTGATCATCAACCAGATTTATCTGCCAGAATACTCTGACAATTTCCGGGGGTTTCCCGGTGCAGCCCGATATAGGGATCAGGGTGCCAATTAATATAATGCCAATTAATATAATGAAAGATAATAAATTCGCTTTTTTTATTAGATCATCTATCATAAGACGCGCCTGTTGTCTTTGAGTATTTTTTTTATATAGTCCTCATCCAGGTTCAACTCATCCATGAGGAAAATAAACTGCTCACGGCTGATCAGATTATGCTCGCTGTATAAAAATATAAGGGCCTTTTCAGCAATACAGGGTACCTTTAAAGCGTTCATCATAACAGATGTATAATTTTCTTTTTTTGAAAAATTGTTATAAAGGGCTGAATCATCAATGGAATTCTTAATGAGCCCCAGCTCAGATTTTAAGGGTTCCAGATTTCCCGATGATGCCTCATCCCCGAGTGGTTTCAGGATTAAGAAGGTATATTCCTTTCCAGGCAGATAGTGGTGAGTATCGCAGCGTGTGCAATAGTTGGGCTCCCGGGGGTCTGATTTCTCCTTGTCACCGCCTATGATAATTAAGGGATCAAAATATAGTGCCGGACATTCCTCTCCCTTGTTCAAGTAGAAGCGGTAGGTATAGAAGGAGTCCTCAAGGCAATCGGGATGTTCGCAGTAGGCGGTAAGTGGGAAAATGTCCGTGGCTGTCTCTAAAAGAAGCCTTGTTGTAGAATTAAAAATCTCTTTACGGAAATTGAGAGCCAGGGTGGGGAAAATAAAGATAAGCCCCCGTCTTTCGGATTCGTTCTCTATAACATAGGCCAGTCTTTCTTCATAAAAGTTAGCTTCATCAATAATCCAGGTTCCTACATGTGGATTCCGGCCGATCACTTCCTCTAAGTCAAATGAATCCTGAATCTCGGCAATGCTCTGCCCGCAGCGCTCATAACCTCCACGGTAAGGAAGGGCATCGGAAGGATAATCCGGAAAGCGCTCCCTGTCTAAAGAAGTGCGGATAAAAAATACTCTTCGCCGGTCAGCGCCGGCCAGAGAAGTATATCTTGCAGACGCATCACTCCTTTTTAAAGCTACCTGAGAGTCCCTCCAGACCCTGGAGGAGTACTCGGTTTTGCCGGACCCCATTGGGCCGATAACCAGTATTCTGCGGCGTGGCCTTTTAAAATCGAAGTGGTTAAATGAGCTGTGGATTCTGATTTCAGGAAATCCCAGGCTTTTTAAAAAGTGTGTTGTTTCTTGATCCATGGCTTAGGACATATTAGATATGATAGCCGGTTAAAGTCAATCCGCAGGTATTTACAATTTAGAATTAAACATTAAGAGAATATAATTATAGTCGAAATTATAAATGTTCGTATGAAAAGAAAAGTTAGATTTTCAATACATGCAAAAAGAAGAATGCAACTTTACAACATCAGTTAATTTAGAACTCAGTGATTTTAATTTTAAGCAAACGATTACTCCATAAGCTGGGTCCTGTATAACTGTTAAAAATTCACCTTTTTATTAGATTATTATGCCCTGATCACAGCTTAAATGAGGCTGCGTTGTTTTTTAACCAATCTATTTGTTTCCGGTAATTTAGAAGAACGGATGCTAAAAGTTTCCAGTAACTGGGTGAATGATTTTTTATCTTCAAATGGCACATCTCATGTACAACTACATAATCAATAACAGAGATAGGGGCCATCACAGTTTTCCAGTTGAATCTCAAAGTTCCGTTTTTGGAGCAACTGCCCCAACGCTTTTTCTGATCTTTAATTATGATGCCCGTAGGGTAAACTCCTAATTGCTTTTTATGCCGGTTAACCCTCTGCTCGATTTTTTCTCGCGCACTAGAAAAATACCATTTTACTAATTTTTCCCTTATTATTTCTTGTTTCTCTTTTGTCTCCAGGTATTTATTAACAGCTATATAAATTCTTCTGCCAATTATTTGAGGTTTCTCTGTATCTATACAAGTCTCTTCCACAACTTTCAATCGATAAGTGCGACCCAAAAACAATAACTGCTCACCGCTTACATACTCTTTCACAGGAAATTTTTCTACTAAACTCAGAAAATACTTCTTTTTTTCAATAATCCAGCGAGCTTTTTTTTGGACCATTTCTTTTATGGCTTGTATTGTCATATGATGTGGCGCCAGCACAACAACTTCAGAATCCGGTGTTACAGTAATTGCTACCGTTTTTGCTCGCTTCCTTCGCTCGATAGTATATGTTATCTGCTGTTGTCCGTATTGCACAAGCTCCATATCAATCACTGAATCGCGACCTGGCCAATTCCATAGCTTCCCGGGTAAAAATTTCAAAATGTTCGGATGAAAATTTTTTATTTAGGATACAATTCTTGATTTCTCTACGCATTTCTTTTTGGATATCCTCTTTTTCTGCCCAATCAATTACAATTCTGCTTTTTATAACTTCAACGATTTCCCTTGACAAGGAGCTCATCTTTACATCGTCTCCGGCAAAAAGTTCATTTTTATAAGGTTCCAATAAGCCGTAAAAGGCAAACTCGTCCATTGTTAACCCTTTTTCTTTGGCTATCTCCTCTCGTCTCTCTTCCTTCTTTTTCAGCTTAACCAAATTCTTGAGTAATTCAGCTTCATCTTTACGCCTCTTCCTATCAGTTTCGATAACAATCTCCAATTGATCCTTAAGGGATTCATAGTAGTGCGGGTCTTCAGCAATCTTTGCGGTAATGGTTTCCCGAAGTGCGTATTCAATATGGCTGGCCTTAGCTTTTCCGCTCCCTTTAATGTTAAGTTTCTCTTCGAAATCTGGAGCGGTTATATTAACAGGAGCAAGGATTTCTTCCATGCCTGTATCAAGAATATGGGCATGAATGAGCTTTTCAACTTTTCTGCTGATACTTTCCATACTAAATCGGTTATCGCGGTATAGATTACGCGCACCTTCCCGGATCATGCCGAGAAACTTGAAATCTTCTATAAAGGGCTCGACGCAGGGGTCTGGCATGAGGATATCCATACTTCTTGCAAACTCACGGAAGATTAATTCAAAATAAGAGCGAATATCTTTAGGTAGAAGAATTTCCAGGCACTGCTGAATTACTTCCTCAGGCTTTCCATCACGCTTTATTTTTTTAAACAGAGCTATCGCTTTTTTATGCGCTTCTTTCAGAGCAGCCAGTTCATTATTAATATCATCAATGCTGAAAAACCCTTTAAGGTCTTCCTCGTCAAAAATTGCCAGAGATTCAGCCAGTTCCTTACCGATGCCTATGTAATCAACAACGAGTCCAAAGTTCTTACGTTGATTGGGACGATTCGTACGAGCCACTGCCTGGAGGAGAGTATGTTCTTTCATTCTTTGATCCAGGTACATGGTCTGGAGAATGGGAGCGTCAAAACCGGTTAACAACTTGTCACAGACTATCAGAATCTTTAAATTACAAGCCGGATCCTGGAATATCTCCTTTCCTGTTATACGATCCTCTTCCGACGGGGATCTGCGGTATTTATCTTTCCACTCTTTCGGGTCTTCGTTATTTACCGTCATCACGATTGTGGACCAGGAAGGATCGATCAGCCTGTCAAGAGCCTCTTTGTACATTACTGCTGTTCGCCGATTGGCGGTCACGATCATTGCTTTAAAACCGTTTGGGGTTATTTTCTTTTGATAATGATTAACAATATCAAGCGCTATACGCTCAATCCTTCGCGGAGCGCTGAGCACAGTGTCGAGGGTTGCGTATCGTCTCTTTATTTCAGCCAGCTCTTCCTTTGTCTTCTTGGGAAACAAATTTTTAAGCAGATTATCGATAGTGTTACCTACAATATGAAGATTAGCCATACGACTCTCATACTTAATCGGGACAGTGGCGCCATCCTCAATAGACTGGTGCATATCGTATCGATCCAGATATTTTTCACCCGGTGCACTAAAATGCCTGTAGGTATTACGATCCCTCTTATCGAGGGGAGTCCCGGTAAAGGCAAAAAGACTGGCGTTGGGCATGGCTTTACGCAAATTGAGGGCGAAACTACCATATTGAGTTCTATGAGCTTCATCAGTCATGACGATGATATTTTCAGCAGTTGATAAGGGCTCCCCCAGTGGTTTTCTGAACTTCTGTACAGTAGTCATGATCGTATTCCCGGCACCTGTTTTGAGCAAATCATAGAGCTCCGGTCTATTTCGAGCCTGGATGGGATTGGGGAAACCGCAGTTCTCAAAGGTTCCGGTAATTTGATTGTCCAGCTTAATCCTGTCGGTTACAATTAAAATCACCGGATTTCTTAAGGCTTCTTCTTCCCTCCTTAATTTGACTGCGGCAAAAACCATGATGAGAGACTTACCGGAACCCTGCCAGTGCCAGATAATCCCGCGTTTCTCATCATCGTGGAGAACCCTATTTACAAGTCTGTTCACCGCAGAATACTGCTGATAGCGGCAGATCTTCTTTTCAACTTTAAGTTTTTCTTTACTGTAATCATAAACAATAAAATTCTGGATAATATCAAGAAGATTTCTCTTTTTACAAAGCCCTGCTAACATAACCTCCTGCATAGGTGGGCTATCGCTTAAGTCTTTTTCTTCAATCAATCCCAACTCAAGCATTTCCTTTACCGAGGGATGTTCCGCCATGTTCGGCAGCTTTCCTCCGTTTAGATCCTTCCACTCATGATATTGATCTGAACTTGCCTCTATTGTCCCATATTGAGCGGCGAAAAGGTTACAACCAATGAGGATTTCGTTTGTTCGAAAAAGCTGCGGAATATCTTTCTGGTAGCGGATTAGCTGGATTTTTGCATCCGCTACTTCTTTTTTCTTTGCCACCGGGTTCTTGCATTCAATAACGACTAAAGGAATTCCATTGACAAAAAGTACAATATCCGGCCGGTCCTGGATTCTTTGCCTTCGCACCCAGAATTGATTCACTAGCAAAAACTCATTGTTTTCAGCATTCTTAAAATCGATGAAATGAACAGTAAGCTTTTGGCGCTTGGCCATCATGTCCTGGTCTACCGATATACCGGAGATCAGGTATTTATGGAAAATACGATTCGCCTCTAACGTGCTTTCTTCCGGAATGTGGGATATCCTTCTTACAGCCTTTTCAATCGATTTATCGGTAAGCTCAGGATTGATCTCCACCAGTTTCTTTTTAAGACGATCTTCCAGAACAACATCCTTGCGCGATTTCCGGTCACAATCCTCGATCAATTCAGGGTCCAGTTGATCGCCGTGAATGTGGATGTAGCCAAGCCGCTTAAGCTGCTCGATAGCGGGCTGCTCGGAAAGAGTGTCCTCGTTAAACTAAGCTTTCGGCATAGTGCATCCTTACGCTTTAACTCTTACCTTACCTGTTAATAAAACTTGCATCATACCCTTCTTAATTGTATCCAACCTCTCTTTATATGCAATCTCTTTTTCGATATCGTTATCAATGGAGCATAGTATAGAAGCGATTTTTTTTGTTCAGGAAGATGGGGGAGGGGTATAATAATTGATTCCAAATCTTCTCTAGGCAAGCCATTGATAGAAGTACCTTGAATAAAGGATTGTATTTTTTGCGAATTCTTTATTAAGTACCAGTAGAGATATTCTGTATACACTTTTTCGCCTAGAAGGATTAGTCCTGTGATGTCCTGACTTATTGCGATATTAAATGGTGAAATGGCAATTTTACCGACACCGGTTCTGGTAACTACTAATAGACTCCCCTTTTGTATTATATTTGTAGAGCTGTTCTTAATTCCTTCTTCTGTCAAATATTTTCTTATTCTTCTAATCTTTTGATTATCAAAGTCCGCACCTGTTATCCAAGGAATTGTTCCATCCCAATAACTATGATTATTTGTACTGGGAGTTCCGCCGTTAATGAAATTGTTAACTATGCTTTTAAGTTTTACAACTTCCAAATCCACCGGAATCTCACCAATCTCCGTCTTTTTAAACTCTGCATGCCCAATACCTCTCGTAAGCAGTTGCTGTAAGAGCCCTTTTTTTAACTGTTTTTTCTTTTCAATAATTTTTACCTTTTTCTCAATAAGCTCATCTAAAGCTAATAAGATTTCAGCAATCTTTTTTTGTTCAGGGAGAGGAGGAAATGGAATCTTTAAGTTGTGCAATACATCTTTATTAATTGCTTCAAAAGTACTTCCCTGGGATATTTTTTGCAGGACTTTTTTAAAACAATTCATTATAAAATACAAAAAATGGTTATCGATAATAATTCCTCTTATTCTTGCTAATCCCCTACCAATACAACATCTCTGCAGTGCAATATTCACATCACCTACTGGAGCGCGAACACTTACAAGAATATCTCCTTCTTCTGCTATTTGTTTGGGTGAATTGCACCATTTGTTTATATTTGGATATATGCTCCCGAATTCAGCTTTGCCTTGAAAGAAAGGGATGCCATTTTCATAGTCAAAGCAGTTTGAAGAGGGTGGAGACTGTCCCATTTTAATTTTTGCTACTGCGCTTAGTTTTCTAACTTCCCAATCTACAGGTATCTCGCCGATTTCCGTCTTTTTAAATTTCTTATCTGTCTGCAAACTATCTATTTGTTTCAACCCGCGCTCCTAATACGTTAGTCATAAAGCTTTGAAACTCCTTTTCATAGTGATCGGGCTTGATATTGCCGCCGGGAAAAGCAGGCAAATCAAGGCCACTTTTTACAAATACATTACTTATCGTTTTCATCGATTCACGCAATTTTGAGCTTCGCATATAATCCGATTCCAAAATTTCTACTTTATTGATGACATCCCATACACTTTTAAGAGCTGAAAACAGGGCAATCCAATCAAGCCATACCGGAGGCTTAATTTCTTCAAAGTTTTTAATTACAAGAAACTCCCACCATCTCTTTTGAGACAGCCAGTACTCTATTTTTCTCTTTCCCCTTATCCTGGTCAAAATCAAACCTGATTGAGCTAACTCAATTAAGGCATCCTGGATGCCTCTTACTGAGATCCCCACTGCACCGGCCACTTCGGAAGGATGACCCGCCTCGTGCGTCAGAAGATAGAGGATACATTCCGAGCGTGATCCGATACCGAAAAGACTCCTCAATAAAAAACGGATATTACTGCTTGTTGCTACATTTACAGGTTTGGACATTTTCTGTAAAGAAAACCCTTCCCTTATAAAGCTGTATTCTTGAAAAATTATAGATTGTTTTAAAGGTTCGGGAAAAGGAAGATCCTTTTTTAATTTAAAAAGCATTTCTTTATGAGTTATTACCCCAGGTTTTTCGAAAAAGCTTAGTGCTTCCCATTTGCGTCGGTGACTACTTACCTCATTAGATAAAAAAGAAGCAACTGCGCTCATTAAACGCTGCATATTTTTTTCTTCTGTTTTTAAAATCCCCCGAAGCCTCTGTATGTCGATCCATTTCCCGTTAATCACTAACCAGTCCAGTATCTCATCGAATAATCGGGGTTCATAACGGGTCAGCTCAATGGAAAATATAATAAGAGCCTCCGGATCGATAACCCATTTATCTTCTGAATAAGCACCGCCTGCCACGCCTAATGCCGACCACTGTCTCCAGAGAAAATCCAAAATATTATCCAGGAAAAAATATTTAAATTTTTTCTGCGACATTCGTGTATCCTGTTCTTTGTAGAAAATTTTTTAAAACCAATCTAAATCCTTCAGAAAGAGCCTGGAAAATGACCTCTATCTCCTCTTTCCCGTAAAGCATGATTAAACCTTGTAGTTGAGCTCTTTCAAATAGCCTGACACTCTGGCTTCAATGTTTTCATATTCCCTTTTCATCTCTTTGAGCTCATCAATAGTTTTTTGGATGTCAATAATCTCTTCTTCCTCAGTGATATCTATATATCGGGTTATGTTTAGATTGTAGTCATTTTCTCTGATTTCAATAAGAGAGACCGGTCGGCAGTATCTTTCTATTGTCCTATCTTCTTTAAATGCTGTAACTATCTTTTCAATGTCCTGTTGTCGCAATTTATTTTGCTTTTTTCCTTCTTGATAATCACTTGCACCGTACAGAAAAAAGACCTTGCCTCTTCTTTCTTTTGGCTTGTTTTTATTCAGAATAAAAAGGCATGCGGGGATACCAGCGCCATAGAATAATTTGGAGGGTAAGCCGATCACTGCTTCTAGAAGATCTTCTTCTAAAATGCCTATTTTTATTTTCTCCTCGGCACCGCCCCTAAATAAAACTCCGTGGGGCAGCACCACACCAACCTTACCTGCTGAGTTTACCGTGGCGATCATATGCTGAACAAATGCATAATCCCCATACCCCTTTGGAGGGATTCCGAATCTAAATCGCTTATAAGGATCATTCTGCGCAGTCTCATAGCCCCAATTTTTTAGAGAAAACGGTGGATTGGCGATGACGATATCGAACTGCTTTAATTTGCCACCGCTTAGAAGCTGAGGCTGTCTTAATGTGTCACTTCTTTTCACAACAGCACTTGGCAGACCATGGAGAAGTAGGTTCATCTTGCATATCGCCCATGTCCCCACGTTGATTTCTTGTCCGAATAACCCGATGTTTTTAGGGTTTTGACCTTTTTCTCGTAAATGATAAACAGATTGAATCAGCATACCGCCGGAACCGCATGCAGGATCACAAATCCTCATTCTCTCTTTGGGATCCAAAATTTCCACAAGCACCTCTACAACCTCTTTGGGAGTGTAGAACTCCCCACCTTTTTTCCCGGCACTGGAAGCAAATTGAGCAATAAGATATTCATAAGCATCCATGAGAATATCCGGTTTTTCCAAATCCTCATTCTTAAGCGGCAAGGCGGAAAAATGATTGATTAGCTGGGAAAGAATATGATCCGGCAGTTTATCCTTGTCATTAAAAGTAACGGCTGAAAGAACCCCTTCCAGAGCTTCCGGATTCTCTTCTTCCAGGGCATCATTTGCCTTATCGATTGCACTGCCGAGATCCTGGGTTAAGGATTGAAGATACTTCCATCTGGACCTTTCGGGGACAAAAAAATCGTGATAGTCACGATCTTCCAGGGCAAGTTTTTGATCCCCTGTTTCATCTATGATCCTTTCGACTTCTTCCTCAAAGACATCCGATAGTCTTTTTAAGAATAGAAGCCCGAAAATGTAGTTTTTATAATCCGCAGCATCGATGTGACCCCGTAAGATATCGGCGGACTTCCATAGATGAGCTTTTAAGCGTTCCAAATTGATCTTTTCCATATATCAGCCTTTATACTCGATTATATTGATATAATGATATTAAAACAAATAGGATAGTCAAGAAAATAATTAAATATATAGTTTAACTGCAATTATATTGAAGTTAAACTATAATTAGCTTAATATTTTTAACTTATACTCTTATATACATCAGGTGTGATAATAATATGATCTAAAGGCTTTATATCTACGGCTCGACATGCATTAAACAGCTTTTTTGCTATCTCTAAATCCTGTGGGCTGGGGTTTGGGCTTTCACCAGGATGATTATGAACAAAAATTATTGCACTTGCGCCGAGTTCAAGTACCCTTTCTATAACCTCCCATTTGGAGCAAATATCTTATTTACTGATGACTGAATAATCTAAAATTCTGAACTGGATAACGGATAACTGTGAAAAATTATACTATCTTCACTTGGGATATATATAGGGTTTGGGTCAGAATTAATCCTTACCGTACAGAAAAATCCAGTATAACTGATCAGATAGTCAAATTCAGTGGCTTGACTTTCTGTCATTCTTACAACTCATCGAGAGTGACATACTGGCCCTTCCTGATCTCTTCTCTTGCCTCGGCGATTTTTCGAAGGAACCTCTCATCGTGTTCGAGCTTATAGTCGAACCAGTCGTCCTCGTCGTGGAAGCCGATCACAATAGCGGCAGGCCTGCCATGCCGCGTGATTAGTACTTCCTCTTTCTCGGCCTCTCGAATGATGCTGCAGATGTCGTTCTTCGCTTGTGTCATCGTGTGTGTTTTCATTCTGGCACCCCATATTCTTCCAGCCATTGTCTGGTTTCCGGTTTCAGTACGAAGCCGAGCACCTCAACCCGTTTCTCCTCATCATTCACATCGTAGAACAACCTCATTTTATCGACCCTCAGTCGGTACTGCGGCTGACGCAACCCCCTGAGTCGCTTGATCTTGCTCTTGCTTTCTCTCTTGGGGGCGTTCTCAAGGTGCTTCCGCATAGCTGTCAAAAGAGACGACCGCCACCGTGCATCAAGGCTCTTTAAGACTTCCTGCGCACTACGAGCGATGACGACCTCGTATTTCATTCTGGGAAGAATATAGCCAGAAATTACAGCGATGTCAAGTGAAAAGCGCCAGTCTCCATTGGGCCAAACGTGGTATAGGTTTTTAACGCCTCAGGCTCAGTAAGCATCCCCAAAAAATGTTTTCATGCTTATGCCCGGCTACAAGACAAGCCCTGTCTACCGGGCCCCCAAATGCACATGACCATCTAAGAAACCGAACCTGCTTCCTATCTCATCCGGAAGATTGAAATTTCTGATCTATTAAATCTGTCCTTGATTAAATTTGCATAACATTGTAAAAATATACAGTATTATATTATAAAAATACGGGATGGTGGTAAAATGGACAGGTCTGCCAGACTTGCTTCTTTGAGAAGGATTATTGAAACAAATAAGGTAGCCAGCCAGGATATGCTTCTTAAGCTGCTGCAGGACGAGGGATATATCGTAACACAGGCAACTCTATCGCGAGACCTTAAGCATCTTAAGGTGGGCAAAATTCCTGACGGCAAGGGGGGCTATCTGTATACTTATTCCGATTCGGCTAATAAAGGCGGCTCGGATAAGAGCCTGGCTGAAGACTTCAAGAGAGGATATATAGGTATCGACTTTTCCGGTAACATGGCTGTGGTAAAGACCCTGCCAAGGCATGCCAGTACGGTTGCCTTTGCTATCGACAACCTGCATATCAAGGAAATAGTAGGAACCGTTGCAGGGGATGATACTATCCTGATCCTGCCTAAAGACGGTGTGAAGCGGCAGGAACTGATTCATTCACTTAAATCTCGCATTCCCGGGTTCACGGAGAACTTATGATCAAGGCAGCCGTTTTAGGCACTACGGGATATACCGGTTTATTACTCGTGCGCCTGCTATCTTCTCATCCGGAAATCAGTGAGATTCTTCCAGCCTCTTCGTCCAGTGCGGGGGAAAAGCTAACCAGTTTGGATCCAGGAATAGGAAATATAATTGAAGAAAAGCTGTGCTTTAGCAAGGGCAGACTGTTTACTATTCCCGAGGTGTTAAAGCAGAAACCGGATGTGGTTTTCGCAGCCCTGCCCCATTTAGAATCTGCCGGCTTATGCTCTCCATTTTTCGGCAAAGCGGTGGTTATAGATCTGTCAGCGGATTTTCGCTTGAAAGACAGGGAGGTTTTTAAACTGGCCTATGGCACTGCGCCGCCGAGGGAGGATCTTCTTCCATCTGCAGTGTACGGACTTTCTGAATGGTATAGAGAGGAGATAAAAGAAAACGACCTTATAGCCAATCCGGGCTGTTACCCCACGGCAGCCCTGCTTCCCCTCCTGCCTTTACTTGATAGTGGGATTATTCTTGGAGATGTGATTATTAATGCTATTTCCGGAATCTCCGGAGCCGGGCGGAAAGCTAAATTGGGTTATCATTTCTGCGAACGGACAGAAAATGTTTCAGCCTATGCCCCGGGCAAAACTCATCGTCATTCCTGGGAGATCGAAGCGGAATTGAGGAAGTGCAGTTCGAATGCAGCTGTTCTTTTTACTCCACATCTGGCGCCACTTAAACGGGGAATAGCGGTAACTACCGCTGCCGAATTAAAGCATGCCTCCGGAAGTGACGAAATAGAGGCTGCTTACCGAGATGTTTACGGTAAATCTCCCTTTATCTCTCTGAAAGTGGAGTCGATTCCGCAGACCGGGGATGTGTGGGGCAGCAACCGCTGTGACATCGGCTGGCACATTGATAAGAATAAGCTCCTGCTTTTTTCAGTTATTGACAATCTTATGAAAGGAGCATCAGGACAGGCGGTTCAGAATATGAATATACGTTTCGGCCTGGATGAATCATCGGGCTTAAGCTGCCACGGTGCTGTCTAGTAATGAAAAAACCGGTAATTACCTTGAAAATTGGCGGGAAAATGGCGGAGCAGGAGGAGCTCATTTTCCATCTTGCAGGCGATATCAGTGAGCTTGAGAAGAAACATCTCTTCCTTTTAGTTCATGGCGGAGGATGTGAGGTTTCTCGATTGAGCAAAGAACTGGGATATGAACCGGTATTCCGGGAAGGTATACGGATCACCTCTGAGGAAGAGATGAACATTGTGGAAATGGTTTTATCCGGTAAGGTGAACAAGCGGCTTGTCCGCATTTTCCAAAGCTGCGGCCTGGACGCGGTCGGCCTCTGCGGGGCTGACGGAAGAGCTTTTACAGGGGCCGGCCTGGATGCACATGCTTCCACCAGGACAGGTGAGATCCGACGAGTAAATACCACCCTGTTTAAGATCCTGCTGGAGAATGGATTTTTTCCGATCGTTTCTTCATCTTCCATGGATGAGGCAGGACTGGGCTTGAATATCAATGCAGATTCAGTAGCCTTTGAGATCGCCTGCAGTCTGGGCAGCAGCAGTCTATTATTCCTGTCAGATATTCCGGGAATTATGAAGGAAGGAAAGATTCTTAAGTATCTGGGAGAAGCTGAGGCCCGGGAAGAGATCAAAAGAGGTACCATTTCCGGCGGAATGATCCCCAAGGTATCCTCTGCTCTTAAGGCTTTAGAGCGCGGAGTGGGACAGATTATTATCGGTCAGTATCAGAGTAGAGGCTCTCTCAATACCCTGCTTAATGGAAGCCGGGGAACCAGAATCAGTCTTAGGAGCTAAAGAATTATGCCCAATCAGGCTATCATAAAGAATCCACCCTTTCCAAACTGTTTTGCTAAAGAGCTCTTAGTGATTTCTAAGGGAGAAGGAGTATATGTAGAGGATATAGCCTGCAAGCGCTATTTGGATTTTTCAGGTGGAATTGCGGTAAATGCCCTTGGATACGGCCGGGATGACCTTGCTCGTACTGTGTATGAACAGATGAAAAGGCTGGTTCATATATCCAATATTTATACAAGCGAACCGGCCCTTGCACTGGCTGAAAAGATGATCCGGAGCGGAGACTTTAATGCAGTGCAGTTTCTTAACAGCGGATCGGAGGCTAATGAGACGGCCCTTAAGTATGCACGCCTCTACGCACTCAGGAGCAAGGGCGAGGGTGCTTTCAAGCTCCTATGCTTTAAAAATAGCTTTCACGGCAGAACATTCGGAGCATTATCGCTCACTCCGAATGCCAAGTACCAGGAACCTTATAAGCCGCTTCTTCCCGGAGTTGAGGTACTGGAATACAACAATGTCCGGGCTCTTGAGGCCTCATTGAACAGATCATTCGCCGGTGTGATTGTGGAAGTTATCCAGGGAGAAGGGGGACTTGAGGCAATGAGTCCGGAGTTCGCTAAAGCCCTGAATGGGCTGTGCAGAAAACACGATGTAATTCTCATAGTAGATGAGGTTCAAACCGGGCTGTCCCGTACGGGCAGCTTCTATGCCTCTCAAGTGATAGGGCTTTGCCCTGATATTATTACCCTGGCAAAACCACTGGCAGGCGGGCTTCCCCTGTCTGCTGTGCTTCTGCCTGAAAAAGTGAATAAATTGATACATTTAGGGGAGCACGGAACCACATTCGGCGGAGGTCCCGTAACCACAGCCGTTGCATTGAAGGTTTGGGAGCTTCTGTCGGATGTAAGCTTTATAAACCAGGTAAATGAGAAAGGAGTTTATTTAAAGGAATGTTTAGAAACTCTGAAAAGATCTCATTCATTCCTGGGGGAAATCAGGGGACGGGGTTTATTGATGGGTATTGAAATCCTTGACGGCAGCGAAAAAGATGAGCTGCTTACAACCTGCATGCAGGCTCTTCAGGAGCAGGGACTGCTTGTATTAAGGTCCGGTGTGAATATACTGCGGATCGCTCCACCCCTGATTATCTCCAAAACAGAACTTAAGAAGGGTATCGACATCATGGACAGGGTTTTCAGCTGGATACAGGCTGATAAGAAACAGTAGGTAAATTTAAGGAGGCAAAAAATGGAAAAGAATATAAAAAAGATCGTATTAGCCTATTCAGGGGGGTTGGATACCTCAATTATTATCCCCTGGCTTAAGGAAAATTATCCCGGTGCTGAGATTGTGGCCATGTGTACCAATGTGGGACAGGATGAGGATTTAAGCGGGCTGGAAAAGAAAGCCCTGGCCTCCGGCGCCTCAAAACTCTATCTGCTTGATGTCAGGGAGGAGTTTGTTCAGGATTATCTTTTTCCCCTGCTGCGGGCAGGAGCAATCTATGAAGACAAGTACCTTTTAGGCACTTCTATTGCCCGCCCCCTGCAGGCCATGCATCAGGTGAATATTGCTTTAAAGGAGAAGGCGGATGCCGTGGCCCACGGCTGTACGGGAAAGGGGAATGATCAGGTGCGTTTCGAGTTGACTTATAAAGCCCTGGCGCCCCATCTGAAGGTCATTGCCCCATGGCGGCTGTGGAACATTCGTTCCCGTGAAGAAGCGATTGATTATGCCGAGGAGCATAAAATCGATTTAGGGAATATATCCAAAGAGAATATTTACTCCCGGGACTGCAATCTCTGGCACCTGAGCCATGAGGGGGGTGATCTGGAGGATCCCTGGAATCGGCCAAAGGAGGAGATGTTCAAGTTGACCAAATCGCCCAAGGAAGCGCCGGATGAGGAAAGAGAAGTCACGATTGATTTTGAAAAGGGATTTCCCGTGGGTTTGAATGGGAAGAAGGTTCCCCCTTTACACCTGGTCGAGGAGTTGAACACGCTCGGAGCAGAAAACGGAATCGGTAGAACGGATATGGTGGAAACACGGCAGGTTGGTATGAAGAGCCGGGGCGTGTATGAGACTCCGGGGGGATCCATACTCTACGCCGCCATGAGAGAACTGGAGATGTTAACTTTAGACAGCGATGCCCTTCATTTCAAGAGAATGGTGGCTATGAAATACGCAGAGTTGGTCTATTCAGGCAAATGGTTTACTCCTTTAAGGGAATCCATGGACGCATTCATGGAAAAAATTTCGGAATATACAGCAGGCTCTGTTAAGCTCTTTCTCTACAAGGGGAATATGATCATTGGTGGCAGAAAATCCCCGTACTCCCTCTATATACAGGATCTGGCTTCCTTTGGAGCGAGTGCATATGATCATCATGATGCCACGGGTTTTATAAATCTCTTCGGTCTTTCTACAGGAGTTACCGCTATTGTACACCATGGGGTAACAGCAGATACAGGACAGGCACCAGGCATAAAAGAGATGGCGGGATTTCATAGAAAATAATCTTGAGGCCTTACAGGAAACGGGTAAATTTCTCTACATAAGCCCCAAGGCCTTCAAACTGCTGTGAAGTGACTGTCTCTGTCTCTATATCAAACATATTTTCCAAGGATTCAATGCTCAGCTTCTCTTGAGCTATTTTACCCAGTATTGCAGCGCCGAAGGCGCTGGCCTCACTCAAATTGGTCAGCTTAACCTCTGAGCCCGTAAACAGAGCGGACATCAGCACGTTATAATCCTTATTTTTCCTGAATCCTCCCTCCACAAAAATGGAAACACCGCTTCTTACACCGATGCGCTCCAGGGCTATTTTTGTGTGGATAGCAAGGGATAGATTTAAAACCGCATAAGCGGTGTTGAAATCCTTGAAGAAGTCAGGAACACTCCTTCCCGATTCAATTAACTTCAGGGCAAACTCCTTTTCATTCTCAAATACCCGTGGTAGTGAATCCGGGAACTGGCCCGTACCCTGAACCACTCCCGGCAGAATAAAAAGCCTCTTGTCTTTAATAATTCTTTGATATAGATTTCTATCGAATTCAGGAAATTTTCTCTGCCTGTTTATTTCTTTCAATAGTTTGGTGTAGGTTTCGAACTCCAAGCCGCCCATAAAGATAGCTGTCTTAACAGGCTCAGACAGAGCGGAAATATTATAAAAGATTACTTTTCCAAGCTCATCTTCTGTAAAATAAACCTCTTTCATAGGATGCATGGCAACGCACCAGGTGCCGGTTGAATTAAGAACAAAATTCTCTTTAAGCTTAATTAAGTAGGGCAGCAGAGCGGCATTGGAATCATGAATCCCCATGGTGACTAAAGTATCAGGTGTTAGGCCCGTCTCCCAGGCAACTTCGGGGGTTATTCTTCCCAGGATCTCCCAGGAAGGAACGATTTTTAAAGGCAGTTTATCTACTATATCCAGTTCTTCAGCCACGCTCGACCACTTTTTTTTCTTGAAATCCCAGAGATAGGTGTGACAGCCTGTATAGGTATAGTCTGCAGCCGCATTACCTGTAAACCTGAAGCCGAAATACTGTGGATAGTTTAAAATGGTTTTAGTTTTCTTAAACGATTGTGGGAATCTTTTCTGCACATAATAGATTCCCTGTGCCAGGTTAATTAATGCTCCCAGTTGAGCTGTGGCAGTCACTTTCTGAAGTTCTTTGGGTTTGCCCATCCGCCTGTAGAACTCCTCATGGAAAGCCTCCCCCGGCTCATTAGTATAGGATACCACCGGAACAGCAGGTTTGCCCTGCCTGTTTACACATACAAAGGTTGCTCCGTGAGTTGAAACAGAAATAGCCTTTATCGGATATTTTCGGGTAAAAACTGCAAGCTGCTCTTTACACCACCTTTCTATTCCTTCCACATCCTCAAGCTCAAGATCATCTTTTATAATAAGAGGAAAAGTGCGGAACGCGGAATCTAAGACAGTAAGCTCCGTATTAAAGATCAGGATCTTTTTGTTTGTTTTGCCTATATCGAAAACGGCAATGGCATAGTTCTCTTTTGAGACCATAATTATCCTTTCCCGGCCGGACTTCCCGGTCATCAATTGAGCATTATCTGGCCGCCTGTTACCGTGAGCGCCTGACCGGTTTCATATGTCTGCTCAATCAGGTAGATGAGAGCCCGGGCGATATCCTCAATTTTAACACCCCTCTTCATGGGGACCCTGGATTCATAATATGATCTCACATCCTCGATAGTTTCAGCACCGGGAATCTTGTTTGCCTTAAGGTATTGAACAAAAAGCCCCTTATCGGGATCGGACCACAGGGGGCCGTCAAAAAAATTCCCCGGACATATAGCATTTACTTTTATATTGTATTCCACCAGTTCAAGGGCAAAACTCTGAGTCAGTCCTATTCCCCCGAATTTGCTTCCAGCATAAGCAAAGTTCTTACTGCTTCCCGCAAGTCCGGATTTTGAATTGATTTGAATAATATCCATTGTATAATTTTTTGCAAAGCGATGCTGTATTTTCATAATCTTTGAGGCATATTTTGTACAGAGGTAGTAGCCTCTGTAATTCACTTTAGTAACAAAGTCAAATTGGTCCTGATCCATATCTTCAAGGCTTCCGGCAATTAGTATTCCCGCATTGCTCACCAGGATATCCAGCCCGCCGTATTCTAAAACTGTATTTATAATACTCTGCTTTACTGCTTTTTCCTCACTTACATCCACCTTTACCGGGTGCGCTTTCCCCTTTCCATATATCGCGCAGAGCTTTTCCGCTTTCCGACGGGCAAGCCCGGCGTTTAAGTCGGCCAGTGCTACATTACAGCCCTCTTTAAGCATGGCTTCCGCACATCCCTCACCAAAGCCCTGGGCACTTCCCGTTACCATGGCTATTTTCTCAAAGAGGCGCAGGGCTTTGGTTTTACCGGCTTCACCGGCGCTGACACTTTTTCGATAGGCTTCAATCTCCCATTTAACGATGAAATCAATCTGATCCGGAGGCATGAACCGGGGGCCTCCGAATGCCTCTGAATATATGGAAACCTTTACAGCATCTTTAAAAACTGAAAGTGTAATATCAGCGCTCTTTTTACTCAGGCCCCATGCAAAAATCCCCAGTTTCTCAATTGCCACTATCTGGGGTGAAACTCCGTTCCGCTTACGGTAGTCTTTTAGTGCAGTTTCTAAGGCCTTGTACTGATGATCGATATCCCGGCACGCGGATACGAATAGAGGCGCCTGACCGCAGTATACGATGTGGTCCGGAGAGAACGCAGAGCATACGGGGCTGAAGGCCCTGCGATTATTAACCAATCTGGAAATCTCAGCGTTGGTTTGGAACACACAGATAGATCCCTCGTCCTCTTCCTTTAAAAGCATGCGGATTGCAGGGGCAAGCAGGGATGCTCTTTCTGAATCGACCGGAACGGGGGAAAAATCCGGCCGGCGGAGAATCTCAGAAGCCAGCTTTGAGATAACCTTATCCGTGACAGTCTTCATCTCCTCTAGTGAATCCGCAGCCACTACAAGACCGTGATTTTGAAAAAGAAGTATTTGAGGATGTCTTCGATACTTTTCACCATGTTTTTTTATGGCAGATTTTATGGTACTGGCTAAAGTAAACCCCGGATTCACGGTGGGAATCCACAGCGCTTCTTCGCTGAAAAGCTCGGAGGCTTTTGATTTGCCGTTTTTCCCGCAGGTAAGGCCGTTCACCAGGGCGGGGTGTGTGTGTACCACATATCTTTGGGGTAATAAATCGTGGAGAAGGGTCTCAACACTGGGGCGTTTGTCCGATTCTTTTTTCGTTTTAGCGGACATCATATCTGATACAATATCTTTGCCCCGGTTTTCCCAGATCCTTTGAAGCCCCTTCCGGTCCAACTGCACAAAATCTGACGGCTGGATATGGGCTAAAGATACGCCTGAAGATTTTATATAGATATGGTCATCTGTCTTTAAGGAGGTGTTTCCGCCTCCGGCCCGTACGAAATCAGGATCTGCGCCGTAATATCTTGATATTTCAACAAGCTCTTCCAGGTCCGCTTTTTTCTTCATCATGCTATTAATCCTTAAAATATTATTATTTTGCACACATTAACAGTAGTTATGAATATTACCTTTAAAATCTTGCGCGTTCAGCGCAAGAAATAATCAAGTCCAGCGACCGAAGGAAGTCCTGTGGACGCCCAAATATATTCTGGTGGACTTTTGCTTTTAGAACTTCGGGTGCGGCTGTAAGCTGCGCTGGGAATATTATATAAAATCATGGCTTATATATAATCTTCAAAATCGCAGCAAGCTTCAAGAGACTGAAAATTGACTTTCTTATAAGAACTCAGTAACATCATGTTATGAGCCATGATCACCATGACTGGAATTTTCACAAAAGGAGAAAGAAATCCGGCGAAGCTTCAATAACCACAGGCATTGTCTTTACCATTGCCTTTGGCGCGGCCTGGGTTGCAACCGGAGGCTGGTTTTGGGTCTTCCCCATGGTTTTTGCAGGAGTTCTGCCGGCGGTCGAGGGATTCCGACGTCTTATAACAGAAAGAGCCAATTCCGGACACCGCAATGTAGAGAATGAAAACTACGGAGAAAAGCAGGTCCTTAAAACCGCTAAGGATGAAAAGGGAATCGTTACTCCTGCCTTAGTTGCGCTTAAGACCAGTCTTTCCATTAAACAGGCGGAGAAGATACTGGAGGAAATGGCTAAGATGGGGTATACCATAATGCATGTCAGGGATAACGGCCGTATTGAGTACGAGTTTCTAGAATTCACTCCCAGGTTGGAAGATTAGATATAGGGAGTATTTATTGACAGGGTAAGATGCGTGTGGTAAGCTCCAAAAGCTTAAAAATTACGGGCTGTAGCGCAGTTGGTTAGCGTACGCGTCTGGGGGGCGTGGGGTCGGCGGTTCAAATCCGCCCAGCCCGAGAAGCTTTTATAAGCATTCCTGTAAACTAATCTGTCATTATGAATGAATCGAGTGGAGAAATTTCTCTAAAGAAGAGAGAGCTGCGAAAAAGTATTCGTGCCAGACTTAAGTTTTTAAGCCCTGATCAGCTCAAAAATAAGAGCGAATCAATTGCCCAAAGGCTGTTTTCTACTGAATGGTGGGAGGAAGCGAGATGGATCTTCGGCTATATCACAATGCCCGGAGAAGTAGATACTGAAGAGATTATCGAGAGGGCTTATAAGGATCTTAAAAAAGTGGTCATCCCCAGGATAGAAGGGGAGGACCTGGTATTTTACCAGTACCAGGGAAGAATGAAAGAGCTTCTGCCAAACCGGTTTGGCATTCTTGAACCGGACCCCGGATGGCGGTGCGTGAATCCGGATAGGATTATAAATGAGGCCCTGCTTATAATTACACCGGGCATGGGTTTTGACAGGGCAAAGCGCAGACTGGGCCGGGGTAAAGGATTCTACGATCGCTTTCTGCGCATGGTGAGGTGCGGAGCGGCACTCAATGCCAGGGCTGTTGGCTTGAGCTTTTCTGAACAGGTGGTGCCGAAAATTCCTGTCAGAGCTCATGATCAGCCCGTAGACGGGATAATAACGGATCTGGAGATTATTAAATAAAACAGCAGCTCAGAGTCCGGGCAGCGGGGAAGAAGAACTTCACTGTTATAGTGCGTTTGGAATGTTCCTTCAAGACAGCGACTATATTGCCTACTTGATTCTTAGAAGATATCGGGAGTACATTATAGATAATTTCAGATCGAGAGGACGTACATTATGGCTTTAATAAAATCTGCAATAGAAATTGCCCTGGAAAAGACTCGCAATGTTGAAGCTGACAAAGAGGCTTTAAAGGCCAACACTGCTATCACAGAGGGGAAAAAGGCGGTCTCCGGGTTCTTCTCTGATGAAAAAACTGATTTAAAAGAGCTCCTTAAAAGGTCTGATGAAAAAAAACTTCCCTATGTAAAAGAGGGAATGCTTCAAGCCCTTTTAGCTAATATAAAGCTGCCGGTTAATGAAATAGCCCTTAAGCAGTGCAAGAAAGCGGGGGAGGGCCTTTTTTCTATTGTTCGCGACACCAGGAGACTGGAAAAGCTTTTAAGCCAGATGGAGCATTTTCTGGAGGAGTTTCTGGAAGAGAGGAAGCGGCTTGAAGCCAGTGTGAAGCAGCAGTACGCGCCCGTTTTGAAGCAGAAGGAAGAGGAGATGAGCAAGCAGTTGGGTGCCAGGGTGAGAATCGATCCATCACAGGATCCTGAGTTCCAGAAACTTCTCAGACAGAACCTGACCCTCTTAGAGGACCGCTACAATAAGGTATTGAATCAGGTGAAACAGGAGATTAGCAGAATGTCTGGGGAGAAGTGATTCTATTCCTCACCCATTTCGTAGGGTTTGCCGTCTGCCGCCGGAGCATGGGCCTTCCCTACCATCCCGGCCAGCACCACAATAGCCAGAACATAGGGCAGCATCTGTACAAACTGGCTGGGAATGGGAATCTTAGTCTCAAACATGATTCGGAAAGTATCTGCATATCCGAAGAGCATGGCTGCAAAAAGGGCTCCGATAGGATGCCATCGGCCGAATATCATTGCAGCTAAAGCAATGAATCCCCTTCCGCCTGTCATACCATTAATCCACCGGGAGGGATAAAGAGTGGCTGCAGCAAATCCACACATGACGCCTGAAATCATCACTCCTGCATAACGCAGGAGATAGACATTGATGCCCAGGGTGTCTGCCGCCTCGGGGTTCTCACCGACCGTTCGGAGACGCAGGCCGAAAACAGTTTTATACAGGACGAACCAGCTAATAAAAGCAATAGGGATCAGGGCAAAGGCAAAGGAATTTATACCATGAAAAGTAGGAAAGAGGTAGGGATTAATTGCCGATTGTGTTTCCTGGGCGAAGATGCGTTGAGATAGGAATCGCCCCACTCCTATGGCTAAAATATTTATAGCCACCCCGGAAACGATCTGATCAACCCGGAAAGTGATGGTAGCCACGGCATGGATCAGGCTCATAAGAATGCCTGCAATCAGGGCAAACAGGAGCCCCATCCAGATAGATTGAAACGCGATGGATCCCCAGACAACGGTGAAGGCGGTTACGATCATGAATCCTTCCAAAGCGATGTTTATAACTCCGCTCTTTTCTGAAAAAACGGCTCCCAACGCGGCAAAGGCAATAGGGGCTGACATTTCCAGCCCCTTTAAGGCAAAATCTAAGAGAATTGAGATATTCATATTAACCGGCCTCCTTTTTCCTGAGGGCCCGTATATATCGGGTCATGATCTCGTTTATGACTACTATAAAAATAATCATCAATCCTGTTATTACGTATATGACTGCGTTAGGAACCGAGGTATAGAGCTGTAAGCCATAGCCTGCCTGTTTTAAGAAGGCGAAGAGGATAGCGGAAAATACTACACCCAGGGGGGAGTTACGGCCGATTAAGGCAATAGCGATTCCCTCAAAACCCAATCCTGATGCAATTTCAAAGGTATAAAAGCCGCGGATTGCAAATATTTCCTGTGAGCCAACTAAGCCGGCCAGGGCTCCGCTGATTAAAAAAGCGCCTATCTGTATATGTTTAACGCGGATACCTGCATAGTGAGAAACATCTAAAGAAGTTCCGACTGACCGTATCTCAAATCCGTACCTCATCCTGAAGAGAAGGAACCAGACTAGAATACCCATGAGTATGGCCACGATCAGGCTGTAGTCCAGGTAAACATGATCGGGAACATTCCAGCCAATGGCCCTGAAGAGATTGTTAAGCTTGCCGAAGAGGGCAGTTTTCCGTATTTCGTGAGTCTGGGCCTCAAGGCTGCTGGTTCCGCGCCCCGAGAGGGGTTCGTTAACCAGATAATTGACTAATGCCAGGGCAATGTTGTTGAACATGATTGTGGTTATTACCTCGTGGATGCCCTTGGTTACCTTCAAGATAGCCGGGATAAGGGCCCATAAGGCGCCGCCAATCATGGAAAAAAGAACTACCACTGGAATGTGGATAAAAGCCGGAAGCCTCAGATAGATTCCGGCCATAGCGCCGACCAGGCCTCCGATAAAATACTGTCCTTCGGCTCCAATGTTAAAAACCCCGGCTCTGAATGCTAAAGCTACGGCCAGACCGGCAAAGAAGAGGGGGATGGCTATGGAAAAAACCGTGGCCAGCCGGGCCGTGGTGCTCATTGTAAACTTGAAAACAGCAGATACAGCTTTAGCCGGGCTTTCTCCCACCACAATCACGATAATCAAGAGTACGATGATAGCTGCCAGAAAGCCGATGATAGGAGATAAGAGCTCATACAGTCTGTATTTATCTATCTTTAGTTTAAGCACTTTCCTGCTCACCCGTCATATACAGGCCGATCTCCTCACGCGTTGCCTCAGCCTGAGTAAACTCTTTGATAATTTTCCCTTTGAAAATCACACCGATCCTGTCCGAAAGAGTCAGAATTTCATCCAGATCCGCTGAGACAAGTAAAACGGCTTTCCCTTTATCCCGGGCGGTGGTAAGTTGTTTATAGATAAACTCAGTGGCGCCTACATCAACACCCCGGGTGGGCTGTGCCGCCAGCAGCAGTTTGGGCTCAAAACGCATCTCACGGGCAACAATGGCTTTCTGCTGATTTCCACCTGATAAGGCATTGGCAGGAGTCAACTCCGAAGGAACGCGTATATCATAGGATTGAATGGTTGCCCTGGCGAACTTACGAATCTCAGGCGTATCCACGATTTGAAATCCTTTTACAAAGGGAGGCCTGTGGTGCTGGCCCAGAACAAGGTTATCCGCTAGAGTAAAAGGAAGAAGCAGTCCGTATTTGTGCCGGTCCTCAGGGATGTGGCCCATACCGTTTTCTCTTCTGGTGCGTACATCCCAGTCTAAGATATTTTCTTCTTCAATAAGAATTTCTCCACTTTCTAATTTAACGTGTTCTGCTATTGCCTGTACCAGTTCAGACTGGCCGTTTCCTTCCACTCCGGCAATGCCGTAGATCTCTCCCTCACGCACGGTCAGATTAATATCGGTTAAAACTTTGTGTCCTCGTTCGGAAGTACGGCTCAGATTCTTTATTCGCAGGATAACCTTACCCGGGGAGGAGGGTTTTTTTTCAACCTCCATAAATACGGGTTTGCCTACCATCAGTTCTGCAATCAAAGGCTTTGTTGCTTCTTCGCATTTTAAGGTTTTTACCACCTTGCCCCGCCGGATTACTGTGATCCGGTCCGCTATGGCTAAAACCTCATCCAGTTTATGGCTGATAAAGATGATTCCCTTTCCCTGTTTTTTCATTTTCTTCAAGGTTTTGAACAGCTCATCTACCTCCTGGGGGGTCAGAACGGCAGTTGGCTCGTCAAACACTAAAATCTCAGCGCCCCGGTAGAGGATTTTTAAAATTTCTACCCTCTGCTGGAGACCCACAGGTATATCCTCCACCCGCTCGTTCAGATCTACGATGAGTCCGTTCTTCTGCATAATTTTTTCAGCCTCTTTAGCTGGTTCCTCCATACGAAGAACACCGGCGCGGTGAGTCTCTTTACCGAGGATGATATTTTCTAAAACCGTGAACGGAGGCACAAGCATAAAGTGCTGATGCACCATGCCTATGCCATGGTTAATGGCATCCCTGGGGTTCTTGATGGATATGGCTTTTCCCTTTAGACAAATCATTCCTGAATCAGGTTTTTGCAGGCCGTAGAGGATCTTCATCAGGGTCGTTTTTCCGGCGCCGTTTTCACCCACTAAGGCATGAACTTCACCCTGATTCAGGCTGAAAGAGACATTATCATTGGCCCGAACGCCGGGATAAACCTTGGTTATTTCCCTCATATCCAGCAGGGTCATTATTTATTGGTCCTTCTAAAAAAAAGCGGGACTTAAAAGCCCCGCTTATGGAAACAGGTTGTTTAAAAAGTTTTTGCCGCCCAATCTTTTACTTTCGCATCGTCATCCGGCACAACAATCTCTCCGCTGATAATCTTCTGCTTGATTTTTTCCAACTGATCTGTAATATCGGCCAGCTTTTTCTTATTGAACTCATTCACAGCATATCCTACGCCTCCGTCTGCCAGACCGAATGCTCTGTAGCCTCCTGTATTTTTACCGGTATCAATCAGTTCTTTTGCGGTGAGAAATACGGCATTATCCACTCTCTTGAGCATGGACGTAAGGATATGCTCAGCTATCTCTCTTTCTTCAGCGCTTTCAGCCGTGGCATAGGTGAACCCCTGGTCCGAATCAACGCCTATGGAGATCTTATTCATGTCTTTGGCCGCTTTGAAAAGTCCGGTTCCGGAACCGCCGGCTGCATGATAGACGATTGTAGCGCCTTGCTTATACATATTGACTGCAATGCTCTCGGCGGTTTTAGGATCGTTAAAGGCGCTGGGGTCTTTTCCACAGTACTGCCCTAAAAGCATTCCCTCTTTGCGAAGCTCCGGGTTGACATACATGGCCCCGGCATAGAAGCCTCCGTGGAACTTGTGAATCAGGGGTATATCCATACCGCCGATAAATCCGACCTTGCCTCCCTTGTTCATAAGTCCGGCTACGGCCCCGGTCAGAAAGGATCCCTCATGCTCGGCAAATCCTAAGCAGGTGATGTTGCTGCTCTCATTCAGATCGGGAATCCAGCCGTCGATCAGGCCGAAATGTACATTGGGAAACTCCTTGGCAACCTTGCCCAGGGAATCGGTGAACATAAATCCGACTCCGATAACCAGGTTGTAGCCGTCCTCTGCCAGGACTCTCAACAGGATCTCACGGTCCTGCCCTCCGGGCTTGGGTTCTAAGTATTTCAGCTCGATGTTCTTACCGAAATCCACTTTATCCGGATCATCCTTTATATAGCCCTTATACTCCCTGGCTGTTGTAACTAAGCCGGCATAGGCTGAGTCATTAAAGGATTTGTCTCCCTTGCCCCCGATGTCAAAGACGATTCCCACCTTGTAATCAGGCACCTCCGGTTCTTTTACTTCTACCGCTTTTTCTTTAGGCTTACAGCTAAAAAAAGAAAGAGCAAGCAATAAGGCAAGCAGGAAGATGATACATCTCTTCATAATTTCCTCCTTATATTGGTTTAGTTACCTATACTCTACTCGTCACTGTTGGGGCAAGTCAAGTTTATTTTGAGGTGGGATTCAATAATTTTAAAAATTCTTCTTCGCTTACGACCTGTACACCGAGTGAACGAGCCCTGTCGAGCTTGCTGCCTGCTCCCGGTCCTGCCAAAAGATGTGTGATTTTTCCCGTTACAGAGGAGCTTACCCGGCCTCCAAGTCTCTTGACCTCTTCCATTGCCAGTTCCCGCGGCTTAAAATGAGTGAAGCTTCCGGTCACGCACCAGGTCTGTCCGGAAAAAACGGCTTCCGGGGGTTCCGAAACAGGTAATACCTCTTCGCTGAAGCAAAGGCCTGCTTTTTTTAATTCCTCAATTCTGTGCCTCACCTCGGGGCTTGACAGTTCCCGGATAAGGGTTAGAGCTGTTCTTTCGCCTATACCGTGAATGGCTGTAAAGAGATAAGGATCCTGCTTATCCGCCGCGTTTAATAGACTGTCGATGTCCCGAAATCCGGCCTCGATCAGCAGCTCAACAGCCTTCTGTCCGACCTCCGGGATGCCCAGGGAGGGAAGTACCACCCGGTAGGGCTGGTGTTTGCTCTTTTTAAGGCCCGCTTTTATCAGAGCCACCTTTTTCTCTCCGAATCCCTGCAGACCAAGCAGGTCATCCGGGTTAAAGCGGTAAAGATCCTGAACATCGCGGACAAAGCCCCTGTCTATCAACAGGTCCAATGTCTCGGACCCGAGGTTCTCGATGTCCATCTGCCCGCGGGCGGCGAAAAAGGCTATTCTCCCCCTGACCTGGTCCGGGCAGTCAGGATTTACACAGAAATGGTGAGCTCCCAAACGGGATATAAGGCTCTTACAGCCTGGACAGTTGGGAGGGATATTCCATGTAGTATTACCCTCTTCATTCTTTTCAAGCACCCTTTCAACAGCAGGAATGACATCTCCTCTCTTGGAGATACTGACCCTGTCACCTAAAGCCAGTTCCAGCATATCTATATAATCCTGGTTGTGAAGAGTAATATTTGAAATAGTAGAGCCGGAGAGCTTTACAGGTTTTACCCTGGCTACCGGGGTTACCCTGCCCGTTCTTCCCACCTGCACCTCGATATTTTCAACCCGGGTGACTGCTTCAGGCGCTTCAAACTTAAATGCAATAGCCCAGCGGGGATGATGCCCGGTAAAGCCTAATTTTTCCCGGGCCTCAATTTCGTTGACCTTTACCACAAGTCCGTCGATCTCATAGTCGAGGGAGGCCCTCTGCTGCCGAATTGTCCGGATATAAGAGGGAAGATCTTCCAGATTACCCACCTGCCAGGTGGGATGATTATCCCTGATGGTTTTAAGATTATCCTTGCCGGAAAAAAAACCCACCCTGGGATTCAATTTAAACCCCAGGCGGTCAAGCTCCTCCAGGATTTCCAGATGGGTGGATACGGGAGAAGAGAAATAGCCCTCATAGACCAGGATATCTAAGGGAATACCGGCTACCTCGGAGCTCTTTACACGCCGCAGGGCTCCGGAGGCAAAGTTACGGGGATTGGCATATGGCGCCTCCAGGCGGGAATTGAGTTCATGAAATAACTTGAGAGGCAGAAAGATCTCTCCCCTTACGGCCAGATCTACTGCCCCGGGCAGCCGCAGCGGAACGGCGCCGATAGTCTTTACATTCCGGGTTACGTCATTGCCTACCAGGCCGTTTCCCCGGGTCAGGGCCCGGGTCAGCAGGCCGCTTTCATAATAGAGTACAATAGAAGATCCATCTATCTTCTCCTCCAGAATAAAAGAAAGCTCTGAGCCGGTATTGCGCACAGACTTCTCAATCCAGGAGGAGAGCTCCGCCTCTGAGTAAACCTTATCAAGACTCAATACGGGAATTGTATGAGGAGCTTCGGGAAGTTCCTGGGAAAGATCCGAGCCTATGCGCTGGGTGGGGGAATCCGGGTATTCCAGGTCGGGAAACTGCTTTTCCAGGTTAAGCAGGCGCTCAAGCATCCGGTCGTATTCCAGGTCACTTATGCTGGGCCTGTTTAACACGTAATATTCATGCTGATAGGATATGAGCCGCCTTGACAGCTCCTCAATTTCTTCCTTAGCCCGTTCCCGGGTCATGCCGGTCAATCCACAAATCTGATGAACGCATCCTTAAAGCCGCGGGATTTGAATCGATAGAGAAGAGTACCGCTTTCATCTACATTTAAGGGGCCGATCAGAACTCTGAAGATGGTGCGGCTCGCTATTGAAGAGGGAAGAACTGAAACTGTGTAAGTGGGACTGAGATCGCGTACCAGCTTTTCAGCCCGGCTCCTGGTAGAATAGGCGCCCAACTGTAAAAAGTATGATTTACTCTCAAGCTTTTCAACTAGAGGAAAAGACTCTGCTGTAACCGGGGGGATTTCCTCCGGCTCACCTGTAGCTATGGCTTCCTCTTCTGATGGAGGCGGCTGGGGCTCGCTGGGCTCAAGTGTTATTACCAATCTATCGGGTTCAGTAGTGGTCACCGGTTCTTTACTCGCTGGAAGGTCAGGCTCTGCTAAAGCAACGGCTTTAACGGTCTCGCCTGGGGGTCGGGGGTAGCTTTCACCCTCAATACTGGGTTTTTCATTTACATCTGGAAGATCCGTTGCCAACTCCTCACCCTCTTCACGTGGAGTCACCATGCTCACATGTGAGGGCCGTTCCTCCTCGATCGGTTCAGGCTCTGAAGGTTCTTCCTTAGGGGTAGTTTCCACTGTACCTAAAACAAAGCGTTCGTCCTCCCTGGGGGGCATAAAGAGCTGTTTCTGGGGAGTACGGGAGGCCAGTTCCTGAAGACGCTGCTCTTCAGGAGAGAGGGAAGATTCCTCAGCCTCAGCCGGCTCTTCAACCGGTTCTCTTTCAGATTCGGATTCAGAGACAGTCAGTTCAGCGATCTCAACAGGGACCTCATCCTCCTCTGCTGTTTCATCCTCAAAATCAGAGATACCTGCTGCCGGATCTATATCCGGATCCGGATTATAGGGAAGATCATCAGGAATGCTTGATAGATCAATACCCAGGGAATTGAGCATACTGGCTTTAACCCTTATCACTTCCGAAGATGATATACCTATCTCTAACGCTGCCTGTTCTGAAAGTAAAAGAAATATATTGCTTTCTCCCTGGATTCTTTGTAAAACAGTTACCTTAACCTGTTTACCGTTTTGTATATTCTCTACAAGAATCTCGGAATTCTTGGGAAATGAATTCGAAGCTGCAAACAGCCCCTCAGAGTCAAACTCGCCTTTTCTTATAATAGCTGCATTTCCCTCCCAAATTTCACCGGCCTTAAGTACGCCGGCTGAAAGCAGGAATAGAAAAAGAAAATAAATAAACCTTTTCATTAAGAGCTCTCCTATCTTCTTAATCGGCGTAAATTTAAGCCCAATTTAAATTTATTGATCTTTCACTGTTAGTTAAAATAATAATCTAAAAAAGACTTAGATTAAAGTCTTTTAATGTTAAATCTCTGACTCAAAGCGGATAGGAGCTCTCTTCCCATATTCTTAAAAGCTCATCTGCAAGTTTCTTCCCAAGGCTGAACAGTATTGTATTATAGTTCAGTTCTTCTTCCTGCCCGTAGTTGTCCATTGAAAGAACCCCTCTTCCTAGGAGGGCTGAGTTATCCACATCCAGCAGGAAGTAGAGTGCACGGCTTACTATCCTGACTGCTTTATCTGACTTCTTTTGAAGCTGAGACTCGATCCTGGCTGCGATCAGGAAATGTGCTCCTCCCTGCCGGGCAATATCTAAGGGCTCAGAGAAGCTAAGATGGTCCCAATCAACCTTAGCTGCATAGGCGCCTGTATCAAAAATAATGTGTCCCTGATCAAACAGGACAGTCATCAGCCCCTCTTTGCTCGGAAACGGCTGGGGAAAAGCTTCTCCATTTTGAGTTTCTTCGGTTATTATTAAGAAAGTGTCCCCATGGATAGGGGAAATAATGGCCAGCACCATAAGCAGAGTTAAATACAGGTATTTCCCAGCGCAGCTTATAGCCGCAACCGAAGTTCTAAAAGCAAAAGGCCACCACAATATATTTGGGCGTCCACAGGACTTCCTTCGGTCGCTGACTTGATTATTTCTTGAGCTGAACGTGCAAGATTTTAAAGGTAATAGCATAACTATTTTATCGGTAAAAAACGTTTTTAGAAAAAATAAATTTATATCTTCAATTGCCTATCTTTAAGCTCGCACCCATACCTTGATGAGTTGTCGCGGAAATGATATTGTTTCGCCATCGTGAGCCAGACGAAAGTCAGGTTAAAATCAATGACATTATATGTGATTCAAGTAAAAACGGGCGGAGAAGATAAATATTTAAAATATGCTTCAGTTGTACCGGATAAAGGAGAGGTTAAATTCATCTGGCCCAGGCGGAAGCTGCGCATACGCAGGCATGGTATCTGGCGAAATTCACTGGCGCCAATATTCCCGGGATATCTGTTCTTGGAAGTCGAGTCTGTTTCTCCTGAACTCTATTGGAAGTTAAAGCGGATTCCCGGCTTTTTTCGCTTTTTGAAGGATAATCATCAGATTGAACCTCTCGCTACAAGAGATAAGGATATCTTAACTCATTTTCTTGCCTATGGTGAGATTGTGGAAAAATCCTTAGTCACCTTTGATAAAGATAATCGTATAATAGTGTTAGATGGGCCTTTGAAAGGCTTAGAGGGCAGAATCGTTAAGGTGGACAAGCGCAAGGGAAGAGCCCGTATTGCGCTTGAGATGTATGAAGATTCATTTTTAATTGATTTCGGTTTTGATACCCTGGGACGTGCTGAAAAATGAATAATATCGTTCACACAGGGCACCGAGGATTAAAATATGATTAACGGCCATTCAAAGAACAGGATCTACATAATCGGCTCCGGATTCACCGGAATTACCATAGCCAGGGAAATAAAATCCAAGGGCATATTTGGCCGGGTGGTTGCCTTTTTAGATGATGACTCTAAAAAAATAGGAAATAATATAAATGGAATACCTATTTTAGGGCCGATTGAGGCTGTGGTGGATTTGCTGAAATCCACCCCGGCGAATGAAGCGATCATTGCCATGCCTGGCGCTACAGGGGAACAACTGAAAAAGATTTACAGTACCTTGAAAAGCGCTGAATTCACCAGGATCCGTATTGTGCCCAGGATCTCCCAGATACTTGAAGGGGAGGCTCATCTGATTCAGGCGCGGGAAATAGACCCTGAGGATCTGCTGAGCCGGCGGCCTGTAAAGGTTAATTTGAAAGAGAGTCTTCGCTATCTCAGGGGGAAAAGGGTGCTTGTTACCGGAGCCGGAGGCAGTATCGGAAGCGAGCTCTCCACACAGCTTCTCTCCGGAGGGGCGGAGAGGCTCTATCTATTCGGTCACGGTGAAAACAGCATCTATGGAATTGAACGGGAGCTGTGTCTTCTTCAGGAAGAGGGTGTGGGGGATAAAGCTATAATAGTACCCATTATTGGAGAACTGCAGGACCGTGATTATATGTTCTACATTTTAAACCGTCTGAAAGCTCAGGTGGTATTTCATACTGCTGCTCATAAACATGTACCCATGCTTGAGGCAAACCCGGTCGAAGCTGTCAAGAATAATGTTTTCGGCACTAAAAATATAGTTGATGCCTCCTCTGCCGCGGATGTTGAGCGTTTTGTTTTAGTATCCACTGATAAAGCAGTGGAGCCTACAAGCATCTACGGCGCTTCCAAGCTTATAGCTGAGGAGATAGCGCTTCGCGGAGCCGGTAATCATAGGGTAAATATGGTCGTTCGCTTCGGCAATGTTCTGGGTTCACGGGGAAGTATTTTGCCCCTGTTCAGAAAACAGATTCTTAAAGGGGGACCGCTTACCCTGACTCATCCCGAGGCCAGGCGATATTTTATGACCATACCGGAGGCTGTAAGCCTGGTTCTTCAGGCTGCGGGTATGGGACAGGCGGGGGAGCTTTACCTGCTGGACATGGGAGACCCCATTTCAATAAAAGAATTGGCCGAGCAGATGGTCCGTTTTTACGGTTATGAACCGGATAAGGAGATTAAATTTACATATATCGGATTAAGACCGGGTGAGAAGCTAATTGAGCGTCTCTGGTGCAAAACAGAAACTCCAGACAAAACCTCCTTCCCCAAGATTCTCAAATTAAAGCGAGAATACGCCTTAAACGGTCAGTTGGATTCTATCCTAAAGGATCTTAAGCCGATCTGCTTTTCAGATTCGAACCAGCCCGCCATCTATCGAAACCGAAGGCGTTTAAAGCAGTTTTTAAAGAGAATTATCCCCACCCTGGATATTTCAGAAAATGAGCCGTCCTATTAATTTTATTCCATTCTATAAGCCTCATCTGGGCCGGGAGGAAGAAGAGGCTGTGCTGAAAGTGATGAGAAGCGGCTGGTTAACCACAGGAAAAGTAGCCGCACGCTTTGAAGAGGAGTTTGCTTCTTTTGTTGGAGTAAAACATGCTTTAGCTGTGAACTCAGCCACATCCGGCCTCCATCTCGGCCTGGAGTCTCTTGGGGTAAAATCGAACTCCTTAGTGATTACCAGCCCCTATACCTTTGCATCAACGGCAGAAGTGATACGATATATGGGCGCGGATCCCCTGTTTATAGATATCGAGGAAGACACATACAATCTTTCACCCCATGCCCTTGAAAGAGCCTTAAGAGTGAAAGGGAAATATGTTTCCGCTGTCATACCTGTTCATATCGCCGGGCTTCCCTGTAAAATGGAAGCGATCATGGCCATATCCGAAGAATACGGGATTCCGGTTATTGAAGATTCAGCCCATGCCTTTCCTGTGAAAATGGGCAAGCGTATGGCGGGAACATTTGCTGAGCTGGGGATATATTCATTTTATGCCACTAAACCCATTACAACCGGAGAAGGCGGAATGGTTGTAACAAACAGGGAGGATCTCTCCTGCCGTATCCGGGTTATGCGGCTCCATGGTATTGATCGGGATGTATGGGATCGATACACGGATCCATCCGCTGACTGGTATTATCAGGTTGTGGAGGCAGGCTATAAGTACAACTTATCCGATCTGGCGGCTTCGATCGGTCTTGCTCAGCTTAAGAAAGCTAAAAATTTCCTCTCGATGAGAAGAAATATCGTAAAAAATTACATCAAGGGCCTCTCCGGACTGGATTTTTTAAAATTACCCAAAGCAGATCTGAACGGACATGCCTGGCATCTGTTCATTGTGAAACTGGTTGAAACGAAGTTAACAATCAATCGTAATGAATTTGTTGCTAAGCTTAAGGAAGAGGGCATAGGTGTATCCGTACACTATATTCCTCTTCATATTATGCCCTATTACAGAAAGAGATACGGTTACAGGGAAGAAGATTTTCCCGTTTCTTTAAGGAATTTTAAAGTCAGCTTCAGTCTGCCCGTCTATCCCGGATTGACCGGGGAACAGGTAGACCGTATTATCGCAACAGTTAAACAGATCGGGAGCAGATTTTACAGGTAATGCCTGTGTTGGTGTTTTGAAAGCTTAAGGGAGTAGAGTAATCCATAATTGATGGAATTCATTGATGATATTACCTATGCAAATCTTCTTGCGGGTCTCACAGTGCGCTCCGCTATTGCCCGGGGGAGAATAAAAAATATAACCCTCCCTGATTTGCCGGATGGATATTTCGCTGTTACTGCTCAGGATATTCCGGGTGAAAATAAGCTATCCGGGAATGTAAAGGGTATGCCCTATCTGGCTGAGGGAGATGTGAATTATGCCGGTGAGCCGATTCTCCTTTTAGCAGGCCCGGAAGAGGAGGTTCTGCACGATATTGCCGCTAAGATTCTAATTGAGTATGTTGAGAGTCAGCCTGTTTTAGATATGGTCAGTGCTGAAATTAATGGCTGTGTAGAACGAATTCAATACTCACTCGGCGATCCCGAATCTGCGTTCAAGAACGCAGATCAAATTGTGGAAGGGGAATACACAATGGGATCTCAGGTGCATTGTTATCCCGAACCCCAGGGAGCAGTGGCATTCTGGGATGGTACAATATTGATGGTCTATGCTTCCTCGCAGGAACCCTTTTCCATTCGTAATGAACTTACCCGGCTGCTTAAGCTTAAGCCCGGCAGGATTCGTATCTGTGTACCAGGCCTGGGCCGTGCTTTAGAAGGAAAGCGCTTACCATCAGTTTTTATTGCAGTTCATGCAGCACTTCTGTCCTATGCTGCAGGTAAACCTGTAAAACTTATCTATGATAGATATGAGGATTTTTTATTTACTCCCGGAAGCCATCCTGCTCTGATTCGGCATAAAACCGCTTTAAATAAGGATGGGAAACCCCAGGGCATGAATGTTGACCTTCTGCTCGATTCAGGCGCATATCAATCAGATTCCTCCCATGTTCTTTCCCAGGCGGCTTTAGCTGCCTGCGGTGCATATAGCTGTGCCAACATAGAAGTAGTGGCAAAACTGGTACTAACCAATAAGGTGCCGTCCGGTTTCTTCCAGGGTACAGGCAGACCTCAGGCATTTTTTGCGGCAGAGCTCCACAGCGCCCGATTGGAAGAGATTTCCCAGCTGGATCCCTATATCTGGAAAAAGGAAAATCTGCTGTCAGAGGGTCATATGACACCCACAGGGTGGAGGCTTAAGGGGCATGTGGGAGCCATACCGGTTCTCGAAGAGGTGGTGCGGATTTCGGATTTCCGTAGAAAATATTCAGCTTATACGGCCATGAAGAACAGACGGAAATCCATACAGAAATCCCAGGGCCCATTGAGGGGAATTGGGCTTTCCATATGTTCCCAGGGAATAGGGTATTTGGGACCTTCAATAGGTGGGGATGAGAGCTATTCTGTAAAAGTATCTTTAAATATGGATAAAAAATGCAGAATCTACACTTCACTTATAGATATGGGACAGGGCCTTAAACATATATTTACACACCTGGCTTCAAAAATTCTTAATCTGGATGCTTCTAAGATTATTATTGAACCCATGGATACTCAAAAAGTACCTGATACTGGTCCCACAACATTATCCCAGACTCTTCATATCGGCGCAAAGCTGGTAGAGCGATGTTGTTTAGCTATTCAGAAGAAGAGAATCATCCAGTCCCTGCCTATTGAAGTTATGCGAAAGTTTAAGAGGGCGAAGGATCAGAACTGGGATCCACTGACATTTAAGGGCAATCCCTATGAGAGCTATGCCTGGGCAGGAACAGTGATAGACTTAGAAATTGATCCTGTAACTCTTAAGTCTGTCTGCCGCGGGATCTGGATGGCATTGGATGCGGGTGTCCTTTGGAATGAGGAGTGGGCTAAAGAAATAGCGGAGAGCGGATTCATCCAGGCTTTGGGATATGCATCCAGGCAGAGCAGGGGACCGGATGAAGATGTAACTAAGCATCCTCTGCTTACAGGTTTTAATATGCATGAGCTTTTAAATATGCCCGCCATTAAAATAAACTTTATTAATCCAAACGACATACAGCATTCTGAAGATACAAAAGCCTTTGATGAGCTCCCTTTTATGGGAGTTGCACCAGCCTATACTGCGGCTGTAAGCCAGGCAACCGGTCTCTATATCAATCGCATGCCTCTAACTCCGGAGGTCATACAGGAATGCCTGGCAACAGAATAAAGCTCAAGTTCACGTTGAATGAAAAAGATGTAACCATTGAATGTCCTCCTGGCAGAAGGCTCATTGATATCATACGCCTTGATTTTAAACTGACTGGGACTAAGGAGGGCTGCGGCAAGGGAGAATGCGGTTCCTGTGTAATATTAATGAACGGCAATACTGTCAATTCCTGTATAATCCCCGCCTTCCGTTTGGCGGATGCGAACATAGTAACCATTGAGGGGCTTGCCCGGGTAAAGGGCATTCCGGATATTCGGAGTCTGTTTGCTGAAATCCAGCCCTTGCAGTGCGGTTACTGTGCTTCCGGAGTACAGATGGTTCTTGCAGCCCTGTTACTTCAGAATCCAAAGCCGGATGAACGGGAGATCCGGGAGGCTCTTTCCGGTAATATATGCTTCTGCTCAGCATACTCAGGCCTTTTAAAGAGCGCTCTGCATGTGGTTAAGCATTCTAAAAAGAGGAGATATGCGAAGAGAATCTCAGGTTAAAGTCTTTCGTCCTAAAAGCCTTAGCGGTTTGCTGCGTCTTTACGGTAAAAACCCGGAGTCCTTAATTTTTTCAGGCGGAACCCGGATTATACCCCTTCTGACTAAAGGAAAGAACAGGAGAATAAATTTTCCTGAAAAAGTTATCTATCTAGGTAATATCGGGGAGATGTTCCGAATTTCCAGATCCCAGAGATTTCTGGATATGGGCGCATGTCTGCCTATATCCAGAATCTTAAGTATTGGACGGCACATTATTCCCCGGGTAGTGTATGAAGCCCTGCATTCTATTGGAAATCCGTCGATCCGTAATCTGGCTACTATTGGAGGCAATATATGCTCGCCGACACCATTTAACGATTCATTATCCGCACTTAATGTGGTTGATGCCCGTTTAGAGCTGCGGAGTCAGTCAGGAACCAGGTGGATACCCGCAGGTCAGTTCATTAAATTTAATCCCGGTGAAGTTCTCACCAGGATTCGTATCCCCTTAGAAGAATGGGATTATCAGGTATTTCGTAAAGCAGGCGGAAACCAGTCTCCCACGACCATCAGTTTTGCAGGCACGGCTCGTTTCGCCAAGGGAATTTTAGAAAGCTTTCATTTTTCCATAGGCGGGGTTAATGTTAAAGTTTTTCGGAATCGTGATCTTGAAGCACAATTCGAGGGCAGCAAACTTCCCGTTTCTGTCAGGGAAATCGAAGCCATGCTTTCCGGACTGGATGAAAATTTAGGATCGGCTTCCACTCTACCCAATGCCAGGTACCGAAAAGAAACTGCTTTACGGCTCTTCCGCTGGTTCATCGATAATGTTAATCAAAAGAGTATTGAAATTCTGTAATTAGAATTATATTGTAGATTCAGATAGTATTTTAGTTATATTGCATAATGAGCGAGTTTATCCATCTCCATAATCATTCAGATTTTTCTCTTTTAGACGGAGCCGCATCTATTAACAGCCTGGTGAACAAAGCAAAAGAATTCGGTATGAACTCTTTAGCGCTTACTGATCACGGTAACATGTTCGGCATCCCAAAATTCTATAAGGAATGCCGGAAACAGGGAATCAAACCCATTATAGGTTCGGAATTTTATCTAGCTCCTGAATCCAGGCTGATCAAATCCGGGGGGGAGAAAACCGCCCGCTATTATCATTTAGTCCTGCTTGCAAAAGATGAGGAGGGATATCGGAACTTACTGAAACTCTCTTCTTTTGGATATACCGAAGGTTTCTATTATAAACCCCGGATCGATGATGAGCTTCTCTCACGTTACAATCGGGGTCTGATCGCTCTCTCGGGCTGCATTGGCGGAGAAATTCCAATTTTGATTATTAATAATGATCTTAAAAAAGCCCGCGACAGAGCTTATTTTTACCAGGAGCTTTTTGGGAATGGCAACTTCTATCTAGAGCTCCAGAATCATGGCATACCCGAACAGAAGATAGTTATTCAGGAACTCGTTCGCATATCCAGGGACACGGGTATTCCCCTGGTGGCCACCAATGATATTCACTACACGGAAAAGGAGGATTCCATAGCCCAGGACATCCTGATCTGTATCGGTACTAATAAGAAGATTACGGAGGGAAAGAGGATAAAGTTCGAGTATCCTGAGTTCTATTTCAAATCACAGGCAGAGATGGCTAAAGTTTTTTCAAGTGTTCCTGAGGCGCTTGAAAATAGTGTTGAAATTGCAAATAAATGTGATCTAATCATCCCAATGCCGGGACCCATGCTCCCCGAATACCAGGTTCCCGAGGGTTATGATCTTCAGAGCTACTTATCGGAGATAGCCCATAAGGGGCTTGAGAAGCGTTATGAATCGATTACTCCATCCATAGAACAGAGGCTTGATTACGAGCTTTCCGTGATTAACTCAATGGGTTATTCGGGCTATTTTTTAATTGTCTGGGATTTTATCCGCTTCGCACGGCAGAGCGGCATACCGGTCGGGCCGGGCAGGGGATCAGGGGCAGGATCTTTAACGGCTTATTCTCTAAACATTACGGATATAGATCCCTTAGAGTACGGG
>JAUWZD010000132.1 GCA_030615505.1 Spirochaetales bacterium
TACTTCAGAAGATGGAGTAAGCTTCAATATCTCAAAGAAGAAAAATATAAAGGTGGGTGACAGCATTACTGCGGCAATTCGGCCGGAAAAATTGATTTTTATTGAAGGTGAAGAAGAGCTTAAAGGTTGGAACGTTATCCAAGGAGTGGTGGAAGAGTTCATCTAAGCCTGCCGGGTGTAGGGGCCCGCTCGCTTTTGGTTTTTATATAACCCCTGCGCTTTTGGGAGGGAGAAAAGATGTTATGATGTCTATGCTGATTGAAGAGCAGGTAAGCACTCTGCTTAACTGGGGTTTCGCTTCGGCTCTGGCGCTGCTGCTTTTGGTGTGCACATTTTTCTTCTTCTTAATATACAGCCGCTTCTTTAAAATTGGGCATATTATCTGAGGATGGAGTAAGGCAGTGTATTTAAGAGTTAAATGGATCTATTATCTTATATGTACTTTGATCTTTATTTTCCTCGTTATGCCCATTTTCGTAATCATTCCCATCTCTTTTTCTTCAAGCCGCTTTCTTCAGTTTCCTTCCCAGGGTTTTTCTCTGCAGTGGTATGCTAAATACTTCGGCAGCCGCAACTGGATTTCGGCTACTCTTCGCAGTTTTCAAGTGGGAATATTAACCATGCTATTTGCTACGATTTTAGGGACTTTAGCTTCCTTTGCTCTTCTGCGCGGCGATTTTAAGGGAAAGAGGCTGCTCTATGGAATGATTCTTTCCCCTATTATCATTCCTGTTATAATTACATCCGTTGCAGTTTATTACATTTTTGCGAATATCCGCATGGTAGGAAGCATTTGGGGGCTGGTATTAGCGCATACCGTGCTTGCTCTACCCTTTGTAGTCGTAAACGTAACGGCAACTCTTCAAGGGTTTGACATCACCCTAGAGCGCGCCGCTTTAAGCCTTGGAGCAAACCGGCTGGTTACCTTTTTGAGGGTGACCTTTCCCGTGATCTGGCCGGGAATAATCAGCGGGGCTCTGTTTGCATTTATTACTTCTTTTGATGAAGTAGTGGTTGCGATATTCCTGTGCGGCAGCAAACCTACACTGCCCAAGCAGATGTGGGACGGTATACGCATCTCTATTAACCCGACAATTACCGCTGTGGCTTCCCTTTTGATTATTTTTTCGGTCTTACTTCTTTTATCGCTTCAAATTCTAAACAGGCGTTCGGCAAAAATGAGGGGAGGGATTTGAGCTTAATAGTACGCTCCGGATCGCACGATCGAATCATTATAATATATATCTAAAATTTAATCGGAGGAGTTATATGAAAGGATTCACAGGAAAGCTTGTGGGATCGCTTTACCCAATAACCGATGCGGAGTGTAAGAAGATTCATAAATCGGCAATTCGTGTGCTGGAAGAGGGAGGGATGCGGTGTGATGATCCCCGGGCTGCAAAGATGTTTGAAAAGGCCGGCTGTAAGCTGGAGAACGATGGAAAGCTTGTAAAGATCCCTGAAAAAGTTGTTATGAAGGCTTTTGAGACCTGCCCGGATAAAATTACCATATACGGGCATGATTCGAAAGGAAAGAACGATATTGTGCTGGGCAACGATGAGGTCCATTTTGCTACAGTAACGGGCCGTTATTTAAGAGATATTCGAACCGGGGAGAGGCGCCAGGCAAAAAGGGCCGATGCGGTTGACGGCGCTCTTATGGCCGATGCCCTGGAGAATGTTCACGGGCTCTATAAATCTGTTATGTGGCTCTACGATGAGCCGAAGATCTGCAACTCACAGATGCTGGTGGGCGAGATGATGAAAAACTCAGACAAGAGCTCGACCTGGGTATACAATACAGGAGCCGAGCACGAGATTCCGGACCTGATCAAGCTCTGGCAGATAGCTGCAGGCGGAGAAGGGGCGCTTAGAAAGAAACCGCATGTACTGGGTCATGTCATCGCCAATCCGCCAAGGGTTATTGATGTGAACTATACAAGCTGGATTATCGGGTTCTGCGATGCCGGGCTTCCAGTCACAGCCTACAGCGCTCTTATGGGCGGGGCGACCGGGCCGGCTACCCTGGCGGGAATGCTGGTCCAGGCCATAGCCGAGACTCTGGCCCTGGTTGTTCAGGTTCAGAGCTATAAACCCGGTCACCCAACCTGCTTCTGCAGCTTCAGTCCTGCAATGGATATGCGCACAGGGCTGTGGCAGTTCGGAAACCCGGAGTACGGGACAGTAGGCGGCGGGATTGCTGCTATGGCAAAGCACTATGGGGTACCATGTGTAGGATTTGCTATTAATGACGCCTGTGACACGGATGAACAGGCGGCCTATGAGAGTGCGCTTAAGGACTACAACTATGCTTTAAACGGAATAAGCCTCATATGGGATATAGGAGGTATGGCAGGATTCAACTATGTGGACTGGTCTCATATGTGTATAGACAACGAGGTCGCCTCATTTATCGGGCATTACCTGAAAGGCATTCAGGTGAATGAAGAGAGGATGGCTGTTGATGAGATTTTAAAGGTAGGCCCGCTTCCCGGCAGCTACTTGAAAGAGAAGCATACCCGGAAATGGTATAGGGAGGAATTTTTAATCCCTGAGCTGAGCAACAGGGATTTCTTTGAGAGCTGGGAAAGAGGGCATACCGAGCTGTTGGAAAAGGGAAAGCAGAAGGCACTTAAGATCCTTGATACGCACCAGTCGCCTGTTTCTCCTGAGATCCGCAAAGAGATCGATGATTATCTCAATTTTGTCAAAAAGCGTGATGTCGAAGAACCGGATAAACCCCCGGTTAGATAAGGTGAAAGAGACTTTTTATAAAAAGAAGATTGACTTAAGGAGGAGATAAATGGCTGTTGATCAAGAATACTTTGACAAGCTCGCTCAAACCGTTATAGACGGAGATGATGAAGAGTGTGTTCGTTTAATAAAGGTTGGTCTGGATAAGGACATGGATCCGGTAAAGGCCATCGAAAAGGGCCTTGGCAAGGGTATTATAAAAGTGGGTGATGATTTTGGTGAGGGCGTAGTTTTCCTTCCGGAGCTTATAATGGCAGCGGATGTTATGAAGCAGGGCACGGCGATTCTGGATGAAAAGATCAAAGCTCAAGGATTAAACAGAAAGAGCCTTGGAAAGATAGTGATCGGAACTGTCAAGGGAGATATCCATGATATAGGAAAGTCTGTAGTGGCTTCCGTGCTTCAAGTCAATGGATATGATGTTGTTGACATTGGAATCGATGTGGAAATAGAGACCTTTATTGAGGCTGTTAAAGAAAACAAGGCTGACTGCCTGGGCATGTCCACTCTTTTAACCCTGCCCCTTCAGGTAATGGGACAGGTTATAGATAAATTGAAAGAAGAAGGGATGAGGGATAATTTGAAGGTTATAGTGGGTGGATGTCCGGTTACCCAGGAGTTTGCCGATGAGATCGGCGCGGATGCTGTCGGGTTTGATGCAGCAGATGCAGTTAAAAAGGTGGGAGCCCTTTTAGGTACGAAACAGGTGCTTTTAAAGGAACCCTGGCAGATATCAACCAGAGAAGATAATGTCTGATTCATCATCTGTGAAGTCCGTACATATTCATATCGAGCCCATTGGAAGGCATGTTACGGTTAAGGCCGGTTCTACTCTGTTGGATGCATCTCGGAAAGCGGGTATCGAGCTGATCTCACCGTGCGGCGGGGCCGGCACATGCAAGAGCTGCCTGATTCAACTGGTTGAAGGAGAGCTTTCACCGCCGGGTCTTACAGAAACCGAGCTATTCAATAGAAAAGAAATAGAATCGGGCTATAGACTGGCCTGTCAGGCCGTTCCGCTGAGCAATGTTAAAATTTATATCCCCCAGGAGTCACTCACCACACCCCAGAGGCTTCAAATCGAGGGGCAGGAGATCGGCGTTGCGCTTGATCCGATTGTAAAGACCATTGACGTCCTGCTGAAGCCCCCCGACCTGAATGACCTTCGAGCTGATGTTACTCGCTTGAACGATGAGATTCATAAACACGGTATTGCTCCGGCAAGGATACAGCTTCCGGTATTAGCCTCTCTCTCAGACAGCCTGCGCGCTCAGGACTGGTCCGTTCGCCTGGCTTTGCGCCGGGACGAGATTGTTGCCGTGCTCCAACCTGGGAAAAGCCCCATGGGCCTGGCAGTAGACGTCGGTACAACCAAGCTGGCCGCTTATTTGGTTGATCTATCAACCGGGCAGTCAGTCGCCAAAGCCGGGGCCATGAACCCCCAAATTGCCTATGGTGAAGATGTGGTAAGCCGGATCTCCTATGCTGTTGAGAATGAAGGCGGTAGAGAAAGGCTGAGGGCCACTTTAATCGATGGGATTGACAATCTTATAACTAATTTGTGCGATGAAGCTAATGTAATACGAAACCAGGTTGTAGAGGTAGTGGCTGTGGGAAACACAGCAATGCACCACCTTTTCGCCGGCTTGCCGGTACGTCAGTTGGGCCTGGCGCCATATGTGCCTGCTGTAAGTGAACCTTTAGAATTTCCAGCTGCCCAAATCGGCCTGGATCTGGCTCCTGGAGCCTATGTCCATCTGCCCTCAAATATTGCAGGTTATGTTGGAGCGGACCACGTTGCAATGCTTTTAGCAAGCGATATTCATGAATCCCGGGGAAACACGGTGGCTGTTGATATCGGGACAAACACTGAAATTACTTTAGCTTCAAACGGACAGATGCTTAGCTGCTCATGCGCCTCCGGGCCTGCTTTTGAAGGTGCTCATCTGCAGGACGGCATGAGGGCCGCTCCGGGAGCTATCGAGCGGGTTCAGATTGAGAAAGGAGAGATACGCATCCAGACTATCGCCGGACGGCCGCCGGTTGGAATATGCGGTTCAGGCATTCTTGATGCAATATCTGAAATGTCAAAAGAGGGCGTTATTGATAAGGGCGGCCGGTTCCAGAAAGATTCTCCCTTAGTGCGCACTAAGGATGGTAAAGAAGAATTTGTTCTTGCTCCGTCTTCGATCAACGGCCACCAGCGTGATATTGTTATTACCCGAAAGGATGTGAATGAGATCCAGCTTGCCAAGGGAGCTATACGGGCCGGGATAAATATCCTGCTCATGGAAGCAGGTATAAAGCCTGATGATATAGATGAGTTCGTTGTTGCAGGCGCTTTCGGCACCTATATAGATATTGAAAGTGCGATTCAGGTAGGCATGTTTCCCCCGATTCCAGCCGGAAGGTTCCGCCAGGTAGGGAATGCCGCCGGTATAGGGGCAAAGCAGATGCTTATCTCTGCTGCACGGCGAAAGCAGGCAGAGTTAATTGCGCGCAGGGTTAAATATATTGAATTGACAACTCATAAGGGCTTTACAGAGGAATTTCTTGAGGCCATGTACTTCTAGATAATTGAAGAGTTCTATGCGGATGAAAGAAAAGAAGAATTAAAAAAAATCGGGCCGATAAAAATACAAATAGGTAAGAGAAGTGGAAATTTTGATTGTGTTGTGGGCCCTCCAAATTGTGAACCTTCGATCGGACAGATTGTCCTGGAAGAACTGGATCTGCTCATTGACCCAAAAGAACAAACTCTCGTGGTAAGGCCTGAGAGCCCATTTTTACCTCTATTAAAAATTAAATAATCGCCTTTTTTCTTGTGTAGCCACAGCTTTGAATGCCAATTCCACATATTGAGAAAATCAAATTTGACAGATCATTGTATCGGTGATAGCCTGATAGTATCCAGTTAAGTGAAAAACAAACAGTTCGCATCTCCATCAACCCGACAATTACTGCTGTTGCTTCGCTTGTAATTACTTTTTCCGTATTACTACTGTTATCACTTCAAATTATAGACCGGCGTTCTATAAAAATGAGGGGGGCGGCAAGATTATAATATTACGCTCCGAATCGCATGATCGGGTCATCATGATATATATCTAAAATTGAGATGAGGTCCATTTCGCCACAGTAACGGGCCGTTACTTAAGAGATATTAGAACCGGGGAGAGGCGCCAGGCTAAGAGGGCAGATAGATCTCCTGGAAAAGGGCAAAAAAAGGCGCTTGATATTCTAGATAAGCACGGGTCACCGGTAGCTCCTGAGATCCGTAAGGAAGGTGAAGGCCATCGTTGGAGGCTGCCCGGTTACTCAAGAGTTTGCCGATGAAATAGAGGCGGATGCGGTAGGTTTTGATGCAGCAGACGCCGTTAGAAAGGTGGGAGCACTTTTAGGTACTAAATAAGTATTATATAAGCTAGGAGTTATTAGTATCAGTTCAACAATTCCGGGAGGATTAAATGAGTAGTTTTAAATTTTACAAGCCGGATAATATGGAAGACCTCCTTAAAGTTAAGGAGGAACTGGGCGGCAGAGCTCTTATTCTGGCCGGGGGCACAAATCTGTTAATCTATATAAAGGAAGGCTCAATAAGGGAGGGGACTTTGGTAGATATCAAATCCCTCAAGGAGCTTAAAGGTATTTCGGGAGATAATGGCTATATTGAAATCGGGGCAGGCGTTACAATAGCTGAAATTTTAGAATCTCCTTTACTTAATGACAGGGTTCCCTTTTTTACGGATACCCTGAAAAATTTTGCCAATCCTCTAGTACGAAACATGGCGAGCCTGGGCGGAAATATAGCCGATGCCTCACCGATTGGAGATACGATCCCATCTCTGTTAGTGCTTAACGGGCGTATTAAGGCGGCCTGCTTAAAGGGAGAGCGGAGCGTCCCTTTAGATCGGTTATTCAAAGGCCCCGGAGAATCAAATCTAAAGCCCGATGAGGTGATACGCACGGTTCAATTCTCAATACCTGAGAGGGGAAAGGGTACATTTATTAAACTGGGGTTGAGGAACGGCACTTCCTGTTCGGTAACTTCGGTTGCCGTATGGCTTGCTGCCGAGGACGGCCGGGTGGAGGATATTCGCATTGCCTTTGGAGGGGTGGCCCCGATCCCCTTAAGGCTTAAAAAAACAGAAAGCCTGTTTAAGGGAGAAAAGCTGGATGAAGAAAAGATCCGGGCCCTGTCCGGTGAAATTGATAAAGAAATCAGCCCTATCACTGATGTTCGAGGCAGCGCTGAGTACAGGAAACAAGTTTCTGTGAGACTTCTCTCAAGGGCTGTGCGCATTTGTATGGGAATGGAGGAATAAAGAATGAGCAATAGAGAACTATACGATATAGCCCTGACTGTCAATGATCAGGAAGTAAAAGGAAGAGTAAAGGCTGAAACCACCCTGCTTGATTTTTTAAGAGACAATAATTTTTATGAGGTGAAGAAGGGATGCGATAAGGGGGACTGCGGTGCCTGTACCGTTATCATGGACGGCAAATCCACTCTCTCCTGTATTACGTCTGTCCTGCAGGCCCAGGGAAGTAAAATCTACACGGTGAAATCTCTTGGAACCTGGGATAAGCTGCACTCTCTACAGCAGGCCTTTGTGGACTATGAGGCAGTTCAGTGCGGCTTCTGTACACCGGGCATGCTGATGACCGCAAAAGCACTTCTGGAAAAGAACGACCATCCCTCCAGGGAGGAGATAAGGGAGGCAATCTCCGGAAACCTATGCCGCTGTACCGGATACAAGAAGATCGTGGATGCAATTGAAGCTGTAAGTAAGGGGGTGAGAAAATGAAAGAAAACTTTAGTATTATCGGTAAAAGATTAGGCGGCTTGGATGAAAAGGATAAGGTCTTAGGCAATGTTGTATTTGCCGATGATTTTGTGATGCCCGGGATGCTCTATGCCAGGGTGTTTCGTGCTGAAAAGGCTTCTGCAAAGATAAAGTGCCTCGATATCTTAAGAGCGCAGAGTCTTCCCGGCGTGATCTGCGTGCTCACAGCCGATGATGTTCCCCATAACGAATCTGTAAAGAATGTAGTGGGACAGACCACGGAAGTAGGGCTTTTAGAAGCAAAGCACCAGGTCCTGGTTAAAGAGAGGGTGCGCTACTGGGGTGAAGCGATTGCTTTAGTTGCAGCAGAAAGCCCGGATACTGCCTGCCGGGCGCTTGAGCTTATCGAGGTTGAATATGAGGACCTGCCGGCTGTCTTTGACCCCCTGGAAGCGATGAAGCCGGATGCCCCAAAGATTCATGGGGATAATAATATTATAGCCTCCTGGAAGCTTAGGAAGGGGGATGCGGAAGCCGGCTTTGCTCAGGCTGATGTGATTGTAGAAAACACCTACCGCACACCCCGCCAGGAGCATGCCCATATAGAGCCTGAATCCGGGGTGAGCTGGATGGACGATATGGGTGTAATCAACATTCGTTATGCAGCCCAGGTTATCGAGCATTACCGAGATATAGCTACAGTTTTGGGCATTCCGGAGAGCAGGGTGCGGGTAATAGGCACATTAATAGGAGGCGGATTCGGCGGGAAAGAGGATGTTACGGTTGAGGTTTTTCTTGCCCTGCTTACATGGAAAACCGGAAGGCCGGTCAAGCTGACATACACGCGGGAGGAGATGGGCTACGGAAGGCATAAGAGGCACCCCTATGTGTTGAAGTATAAAACCGGTGCAACTAAGGATGGAAAGCTGACCGCTTTAGAAGCGGAGCTGGTCTCCGATGCAGGTGCTTATGTTTACTTGAGCCCCTGGGTCCTGGTGTATTCCACCGTACACTCTACAGGCCCCTATTTTATTCCCAATGTGAAGGTGGATGCCAGCTCAGTTCTTACAAACAATATTATGTCCAGTGCATGCCGCGGTTTCGGAGGCATGCAGGTAGCATTTGCATATGAATCCCAGATGGACGAGCTGGCCGAAAAGCTTGGCATGGATCCCCTGGAGCTCAGGAAAAAGAATTTTCTTAAGAGGGGGGATATAACCGCCAGCTACCAGGAGATCACTTCCGAGGTCCTATTGGAAGAGGCAGCCCGGAAAGCAAAGGCTGCTTTGGGTGAGAAGGGCAGGGGCTCAAAAACAAAAAAGATCGGCCACGGTTTTGCCTGCTCCTGGCAGTCATACGGCAGGATGACCTATCTTCACGACACCTCAAGCTGCTGGGTAAACCTGGAAATGGACGGCAGCGCAGTGGTCAGAACCGGAATCCCCGACTTGGGCGGGGGGCAGAGAGAATCTGTACGTGCCATTACCGCAGAGGTCCTGGGATTGAAGCTGGAAGAAGTTCATGTAATCTCAACGGACTCACAGGTAACCCCCCTGTCCGGTACGGTCACAGCTACACGTGCCCTCTATATGTCCGGCAATGCGGCCAAGCTGGCCAGTGAGAATGTACGGAAGATCATTGTAGAGGAAGCCTCAGAGATGCTTTCAGCAGAACCGGAAAGACTGAATCTGAAGGATAAAACCGTATATTCTGTGGATGAGCCGTCTAAATTGCTGCCTTTAGTCGATGTAATCAAGAGATGTGCCGCTGAAGGGAAAGTTCCTCAAAATCTGGCTACATTTAAAGCCCCTTTTACAGAGCCGATTACAACTGACATCATTAAGGACCCTGTATTCCCCGATTTTACCTTCGGCGCCCAGGCAGCCGAGGTGGAGGTGGATCTGGAAACAGGCAAGGTCAATATACTCAAGTGGGCGGCCGCCCATGACGTAGGCCAGGCCATCAATCTAAACCGCGTAGAGGGACAGATAGAAGGGGGAGCAGTACAGGGAATCGGCTTCGGCATAATGGAAGATTACTTAGAAGAAGAGGGTGTGCCCCTTACCTGGAATCTCCATGACTATATTATTCCCACTTCCAAGGATGTGCCGGATATAATGTCCATCGTTCTTCAATCCAAATCGGGTAAAGGCCCGTTCGGAGCCAAGGGAATCGGCGAGCCATCCATATCAGCGGCTGCCCCGGCCATAGTGAATGCAATAAAGGACGCAGTCGGAATCAGAATTTATCATATACCGGCAACCCCGGAGAGGATATTTTTAGCTCTGCAGGAGTAGAGCAGGAATTAACGGATCTGTTCTGAGCACGGCAGGATGAGTCATCATATGGCTAAGCAACAATATGGGTTCCCGATTTCCCCTCCATGGCTTCAGCAGCCCTGTCCAGTGAAGTAATAATAGCCTCTTTGCCGCCCCAGCGCACAAAGCGGATGCCGGCCTGTATTTTGGGTCCCATGGATCCCATCAGGAAGTGGCCCTCTTTAAGATACTTCTCCGCATCCTCTACAGAAACGGTGTCCAGGGCCTTCTCTTCAGGCGTGTTAAAATTGAGGCAGGCTTTTTCCACATCCGTTAAAATTAAAAACTTATCTGCATTCACGGCCTGGGCAAGCTTAAAACCCGCCCTGTCCTTGTCTATGACCGCTTCCACGCCCGAGTAGCTCCCGTCTTCATTGAGTTCTACAGGGATACCCCCGCCCCCGGCAGCGATCACCATCACA
>JAUWZD010000166.1 GCA_030615505.1 Spirochaetales bacterium
GTAGCTACTAAATCAAAGCGGAGATTCGAGGATACTCTCTCGATATTATCGAGAGAGTATCCGCATTATTTTTTTCTATGTTAAATAATAATTGACAGGAGGAGAGACTCACATGGAAAGCAAAAGGCTTGAGGATCTCAATGAGAAAAGTTTTAAAGAAGCCGGAATTGATAAAGCCATTTTAGTTTTTGGTTCCTGTGAAAGCCACGGCGGACACCTGCCCTTCGGCACAGACACCTTTGTTCCTCATGACCTGGGCATTGAGGTTGCCAGGCGGCTTGAAAAAACTGTTGTAGTGCCTCCGTTATGGTATGGGATGAGTCTCCATTATCGTCATAAACCCATGTGCATTTCTTTAACAAATGAAACCCTGACTCTTGTAATCAAAGATGTTCTAAAATCACTTGTATACTGGGGCATTAAAAAGGTACTCATTATCAACGGTCATGATGGAAACATTCCGTGTATTGAAGCTGCGGCCCGTGATATCAAGCTGGAAGTGCCGGATATGGGCATAGCCGTATTGGATGCCTGGTGGATGACGATTGGGCAACTGCTTCCGCCCGATACTTTTGAGGTATGGGAAGGTCTTGGGCACGGCGGCGAGGGAGAAACATCTATCGTTCTTGCTACAGTTCCCAATCTGGTGGATATGAGCCAGGCAAATGGAATGATTCCTGATATGGATCCGGTTGTTAAGCTTATCTGGAATTTTCAGGAATTGACCGATTATGGAGCCAGTGGAGCCCCAGAGAGAGGGACTGTGGAAAAGGGAAAAAAGATGAGGCGGGTCCTTATCGATTACCTGGTGGATTTCGTTAAGAGGATGGACCGACAGGGATGGCGTTTTGAGAAGAAAAAGGCATAGGCTGTTAAAATATCTCTGAGAATTCTTCTGGATCTATAAACTCTATGGATAAATTTAATAAAAGAGAAATCGCAATCTATTTCACTGGCGGCACCATTTCAATGACACATGATAGTGAAACATTTGGAGTGGTTCCCGCCTCTAAATTTCCGAAGCTGATTGAAGAGCTTAAGCTTGTAATGCCGGAAGTAAGCATTCGTTTAATATACTGGTCTGATTTACCCAGTCCTCATATCACTCCCGGGCAGATGTACCGTCTGGCAAAGGATATTGAGTTAATGCTTGAAGATCCTTCAATCCTTGGAGCTGTTGTAATTCACGGTACGGATGTAATGGAAGAAACCTCTTATATGCTTGAACTGGTTGTCGATTCTCCAAAACCAATTGTCGTAACCGGGGCTATGCGATACTATGGCGAGCCTGGTTATGACGGTTTAAGGAATATTATTTGTTCTGTTAAAGCCTGTCTTTCACCTGAATCCAGGAATATGGGAACGATGATTTTAATGGCGGATCGCATTCTTTCCCCGCATGAGGCAATCAAGGTTCATTCAAGCAGCCTTAACGCATTTGATTCTCCAGGCGGAGGATCAGTGGGTTTCTCTGAAGGAGGTCATATCTCTTTTATCCGGCGCCCGTGCAATACTGGTTCATTCAAGTTCAAGGGAATTGAAACTAAAGTAGACTTAGTAAAGCTGAATACCGGTGATGAAGGCAATTTCATCAGATTTTCCAAAGAAAATGGGGCAAGAGGAATAGTATTAGAAGGATTTGGCGCAGGCAACATTCCGTCGGGAGCTGTTTCCGCTGTTGAGCAGACAATAAAGCAGGGGATTCCCGTGGTTTTGGTTACCTGTTGTATTCAGGGCGGCGTATACCCTATTTACGCTTATCCCGGCGGGGGGAAAGCCCTTTTATGTAAAGGAATTATCCTTGGCGGACGTCTTAACGGACCCAAAGCTCGCATTCTTCTAATGTTGGCGATTGGCTCGAATCTTACAATGAATGAAATAAAGGAGATCTTTAAAAGCCCTTGAGCATCAAATAGCAATTCATATTTATAATTGAGTTGTACAGCGAGGGTACTAACAACCGCGCCAGACAGAAGTATACTAAAGGAGACCTTTGCAAATTTGTTAATGTGCGGCCTTATGAGCTTCCTGTAATCCTTTTAAACATCTGAATCAGATTTTTATAATCTGCGAAATTATCTATGATAAGATCTGCCGTGGAAAGATCCTGATTACCCGAATTACTGTTATTAAAGCCGATACATTTCATACCGGCAAATTTTGCGGCTGTGACTCCGTTTTCTGAGTCTTCAATGACAATGCATTCTTCAGGCCTTATCTGTAACTGATTGGCAGCATAGAGAAAAATGTCCGGAGCAGGTTTGCTTTTGCTGACATAATCTCCGCAGATGATTTCGTCAAAGTACTCTTTAAGATTGTATTTTCTCAGAACAAATTCGATATGCTCAAGAGTTGAGGAAGAAGCTATCGCCTGCTGAATATTATTTCTGTACAATTCCTCTATTAAATTAGCGATGCCGGGAAGCAGTAACATTTTGTTATATATTGATATATAGTCAAGGTACCGTTTACTGCTCAATTCGATTAGTTCCTCTAAGGATAGTTCAAGTTTGAATTTATTTTTTAAGGATGACCACATAGCCCGGGTTGTAGTACCGACTAAGGAATGATGTTCTGAGTCTGAAACAGGTATACCTAAATAACTAAATATTTGTTTTTCAATATTGAAATGGATGGGTTCGCTATCAATGATCACTCCATCCATGTCAAAAATAACGGCCTTGAGCATTCTGGTAGCTCCTTCCCTCAAGATGCAAGCTTCAGGTTGTGCGGTATATTAGCATTGGTAGACAGTATGATAAAGTCCAGCTATTATTTTTTAAGAAGAAAAGAGATGATTTTATTAAAAAATGTAACTATTCAGCCCTAATTTCAAAAAAAACCTAAATTTATTTCTCCAAAAAACTGGACTCTTTTTTAACGGTATGTTAATGTGATGACCATGCAAGAAGAAATTGTCATCCAGGAACGCCAAATTTCAATTAACGAAGTTAAATTCATTCGCGAACTTATTGAAAAGAATCCTTCCTGGAAGCGGACGAAGATTTCAAAAGAGCTCTGTAAGAAATGGGATTGGTATACACCCTATGGCCAGATGAAGGATATGGCTTGCAGAACCTTGTTGCTGAAGCTTGAACGGTTAGGCCACATAAACTTACCACCTTCCCAGAATCCAAAGATCAATTCTTATCGAAATAAAGAGATTCAGTACGTTCTGCACACAAGCGATCCTATTCAAACTGAATTGAAGGCTCTGTTGCCGATCCACTTGGAGGTTGTTTTAGAAAAGCAGTACTTGGATCTCTTTAAAACATTTCTTTCCCTCTATCATTATCTGGGCTATTCAGGAACAGTTGGCGAAAATCTAAAGTATCTGGCTTTTGACACTCGGGCTAATCCTCTTGGATGTTTTCTCTTCGGTTCTGCAGCATGGAAAGTTGAACCAAGAGATTCATTTATCGGCTGGGATGCGAAAACTCGGAAGCGAAATCTCCCATTTATCACGAACAATATGAGATTCTTGCTGAAAGTCCAGACCGTTGGCTGTTACCGTGGGTCCGGGTGAAGCACCTGGCCAGTCACCTTTTGGGCAAGGTTGCAAGACGAATAAGTGATGACTGGATCGAGAAATACAAACATCCTATTTATCTGCTTGAAACATTCATCGAACAAAGTCGTTTCACCGGAGTATCCTACCAAGCAGCCAATTGGATATATGTTGGTCAAACCAAAGGCCGTACGCGTAATGACCGCCATACTTCTATCCATGTAGCATTAAAAGACATTTATCTCTATCCCCTTTCAAAAACCTACAGAGAGGAATTA
>JAUWZD010000010.1 GCA_030615505.1 Spirochaetales bacterium
CGATAGAATACCGGAGAGGAAAAAGGAGAGGGCAATAGCTATCAGAAGGTCGAATATGATGTCAAAGTAGAGGTGAAAATACTTAAGCAAAAAATCCTTAATATTTGTATCCTGGAAGTTTCTTAACAGAGTATGGTTGTATATGATTCGCTGTTTTCTCTTTATGTTCACAATGAGAATGAGAAGGATTGGTATGGAAAACAGAAGGAGATAGGAGAGAAAGCTAATCATAAATAGACTCCAGAATCTGCCAGTAAAATGGAATCCTGCCAGCGGATCTCCTTATCAAGTAGTAATTATAATTCTTCCTCTTTCTTTTGAGGTTTTTAATAAACTTTTCTTCCCGCTCCTCTATTCTTCTTTGATTGAGCATATTATAGGGTAAAAGCAGCCTTTTCTTAAGTTCACGATCCTCAATCTCCACTTCTCCCTGTTTAAGAGAAAAATCGGAGAGAGAAGTGAAAAAATGCATCAGGAATTTCCTTTTAAAATGAACAGCCGTATCAGGGGTATAGTTACTGTCAAAGAGGTCGGAAAAGAGAAATACTGTACTAGGTTCGTACCTGCTGTACACCATTTTTAATACGGATATCAGGTCCGTTTTCTGATCGAAGCGCAGTTTGTCGAGGAAGGTTAAGGCCTTAGCAATATTTTTATGCTCCTTGATGTTTAATGAGGTTTGGATTATCCGGGAATTAAAGGAGATCAGGCTGATGGTAAAATGCAGTTTTAAAAGAATATAGGCTAAAGAGGCAATAAATGTCTTGTAATCCTTCTGGTTGAATATGTTCATGGATGCTGATGTATCTATTAAAAAGAAGAACCTCTCGTTTTCCTCTTCAAAGAACTCTTTGATATAATAGCGGTCCGTTCTGCCGTACAGCTTCCAGTCTATCTGCCGTAAATCATCAAATGGCTGGTACTCACGCACATTTTTGAGATTAAAAGAATTTCCCTTTCTCTTGAATATGGGGTTTTCACTCTTAACATACACAGGATATTTTGCTCTTACGCTCTTTTTAGAGAACAATGTGACTATTACATCGCATCCCTTATCAATGCGGACCATTCTTATTCTATTCCCTGTATTGCTTTTCCAGTTTCTGGATAAGGCTCTGAATGAGTGCCTGGATATCTACATATTCAGATTCTCCGTCAAAGTTCAGAATAATTCTGTGATTTAAAATATCAAATGCCAGGCTTTTGATATCATCAAAAGATATATTTATCCTGTTCTCTAAAAGGGCTTTCCATTTGGCCGCTCTTAAGAGATAAATGCCGGCCCTGGGAGAAGCCCCGTAGAGCACATAGCGCTTTACTGCAGCCAGATCGCTGTGTTTTGGGTGGGTGGACACAACCAGCTTGGTGATAAAGTTTTTAATATCATCCAGGACAACAACTTCACTTTCTAAGGATTTCAGCTTGAAGAGCTCATGATTTAATTTCACTTCCGCCTGGCCGGTATTTTCCCTATTAGAAGGTTCGTTTTTGATTATTATTTTCTTCAATGAAGAGAAATCCGGATAATAAAAAAAGAGTTTCATAAGAAACCTGTCTATCTGGGCTTCAGGCAGAGGATAGGTTCCCTCCAGTTCTATGGGATTTTGCGTTGCTATGACCATAAAGGGGTCGGGAAGAGGGTACTCCTTGCCTAAAAATGTGATTTGTTTCTCTTCCATGGCTTCCAAAAAAGCGGACTGTGTTTTCGGGGTTGCCCGGTTAATTTCATCGCCCAAGACAATGTTGGCAAAAAGGGGACCCTTGTAAAACTCGAAAAAGCGATCTCCTCCTTTCCCTTCTTTGAGAATATTTGAGCCGATAATATCTAAAGGCATAAGATCCGGGGTAAACTGGATTCGGGAAAAGCTTAAGGAAAAAAATTCAGAGAAATGCTTGACCATAGATGTCTTTCCAACACCCGGAGGGCCTTCAAGTAGAATGTTTCCCTGGAGCATAAGTGAAATAAAGAGTTTTTTTATGATTTCTTCACAACCGACCATTCTGCTGTTCATAAAACGATTGTAGTCACTGTACAGGAGCATAAGTTTTTCCATTTTAGTTTCGAGCACGTAAGAATCTCCTTATATTTATTTCATTCATCAATTTCCGGACTAAAACAAAGAATAGGAAAAGATTGGCAAGGGCGATTCCATAGATAAAGGGCTTAGTCCCGTGTAGAAGGGAGACAACATTTAATGCATAGTGGTAAGCTACAGATACTGTGAACAGAAGAAGCGGTATAAATCGTTTCTTTGCATAGAATCCCAGGGTATAAGCCAATCCGGTGTTGATGTGTATGGGGTAGGAATAGAGCAGTCTTAAATATATGGAGCTCAAGGGGAAGCTGAAAAAATAATAGACATTTTCAATAATGCCAAAACCAAATACGGCGAGCAGGGGGCAGAGCAAAAGAGAGGAACCTTTCAGTAATTTTTTCTTATTTGAAAACAGCCATAATAGGATAAATAAAGATAACTTGATGCTTTCTTCTAAAACGGCATTGAGGAGCAGGCTTCCGCTAATGATACCCTCCAGGAAGCGAGCCAGATAGAAGATACCGGAGCCGGTCAGCAGAGAGAGTATGACGACTACCGGAAATAATTTAATATCTTTCATGAATCAATCTCAGATAATTATCCTTGATCCTATCGATGAGTGGATTAAATTCCGAGGCAACAAGCGGGCCCGGCATAATATCGCTGAACAGGGCGTTTAAAAAGAGTCTCTTGCGATCCTCTGTTATTGTGAAGCCGGTGGTAAGGTCCTGACCTCCATCTGCAGAAAAAGTCTCCGGTACGGTGCTGTAATTTTTAAGGGGAGACTCAAGAAAGCTCTTTCCGATACCCTGAGATTCCTGATCTTTTGAATACAGAGCATGCCTTTCCTCAGATGAAACGCCGGGAAATTCGGAATAAGAGCCGGATCGATTCTGCTTAAGCCCCTTAAAGAGTTCATTCGAAAGGTTATAGCTGTCTTTTTCTTCCAGGTGAGCTCCGGGAAACTGTGAGGACTGTTTTCCCTTATCAAACCTTTCAGACGGATCTTTAAGATCCTCACTTTGTACAAACTCACCGCGGAATCTCCTCATTTCCATAGTTTCCTTTAGTACTGCATTCCGGTGGGCCTGTGTCTCTTTTATGCTTTCCGTATAATCAGAATCAACAAACTGGGAATCATCATTTTTTTTCACTATAAGCATATTTATCCTCTTAGCCTTTAGATCTCGGGCGTAGAGTCCGCCGGTTAATCCTCCAAAGGTAATTATTGAGGCGGTTTGAAACAGAGCTAATGATAGGATAAAAACTATTATAAACAGCTTGTTAAGCCTGGAGATGCGAAAGGGAATTCGTCTCTCTACTAATCTTTTCTCTACAAGGAGGTTGAGAGCTTTTTCCATAAATTGTTTCTGGTCCCTTTTCCCGGTTTCCAAATAAGATTCAAAAATGCAGTTTTCGTCAATTGAACGGAGTGCTTGTTTAAACCTTTTAGCATCCTGGTTAAGAAGAAAAAAGAGAGGGGCCAGCGAGAGGCTTATGTAGAGGATCAGATTCAAGGAAAACAGGGAGATATTGAATACTATTATCAATGTCATGAGAATAAAATAGAGAACTGCGTTTATAAGAAGAAGAGAAAGAAGGATATTGACAGATTGGGTTCTATAAGAGCTTCTAATAATTGTTTTTAGATAATTCTCAATAATCGTTTTAGCCTTCCCTTTTAACTTTATTTCTATAATACAATACTAATCCCCCGAAGATAGAGAGTAATAGCAAAAAAAGCATTTTTTGACTTAAAAAGAAAAGGATGGAAACTAAGGGCGTTCCCAGGCTTAAGCCGAGGCGCAGTATTGTTTTGACGGACTTATTATAAAAAAGATCTATAAAGAGAAAAAGAACGGTGTACAGCGAAAGCATGAGTATGCATTTTATTATCAATTCTAAGGAACTCCATACAGACAGGCCGGAGATGTAGTGGTAAAAGATGAATATACCCGGAATAAGGGAAAGCAGGACCAGTAGAAGATCCTGAATCTTTAAGGGATGTAGATAATAGATAAGGCAGATCAGAAAGAGAAAGGAGAAGCTGATAATATCGGGATTCAGCTCATGAGGAAAAGCCTTAAGCATAAGCAAAAAAGCGATAAGAAGAAGGAGGATTAAGCCGAGGTTAAGAAAGCGTTTATTCCGGTTCATGAAGACTCCACAGCTTCAGAGGGTTATTATATTGGGCAAGATATAATCCACGTTCAAGCATAATCAAAGGATACTGGTTAAACTTAATGAGCTCTGCATCCAGTAGATTACCCAGGGGATATGTTCTTCTGTAGGAGTATATTATTGAATAATTTAAGCTTATTTTCCGCTCTGAAAAGGATTCTTCCTCTAAGAGTATCTCCTGGAAGGGATGAGTGCCGGAAGGGGAGTTTTGCTCAGTTTGCTCAAAGCGCAGCTCTTTAAGCTCCTTGTGCATGGTGTTCAATCGCATGGTGATCATTTTATCCTTCTCCGGGTATATGATGAAGAATAAGAAAAACAGCGCAAGGAGACCAACAAGAAGAGAGATATGAATTCGCTTGTTTTTAATGAAGCAGGTAGTAATCAGGCAGGAAATATAGAAAGTCGCCAGTATCATTTTTTCCGGAAGGCTTATGCGGATTGTAAACAGTTCCTCTTCAAGGGTCCGGGCGATATCCTGTAGTCTTGCCCCTGCATCCTGCTTAAGATCGAGGACGTGGAATTCTGCTTTAGAAACAAGATGCGCATACTGCTCCTTAAAGGAAATAAACTCCTTCTCTTTTTCTTTTAGAACTGTTTCCAGGTACGAGCTGCTTAAGGATTTCAAGATTATAACTGAACCGGTCCATTCATGCTCCCGATGGAGAAGAGGGGGAACAGCGCTCTCTGAAGCTATCAGGTGAATCCCTCCTGCCAGCATCTGTTCTATTTCCTGCTCGCCCGGTTGGGCATCAAGCTCGCTTTCAAGTACGTACACATCACCAATCCCTAAATCCTTAAGCGACCCTACAATATGATAGATATTTGTATTCAGCTCGATATTCTTGAAAGGTGTGTACACAGCGATACGGTAAGGGTTTAATTCTACCGCAAGCTCAGCAAGGAAGGGAGATCTCCCATTGGATGAGAGCTCGGCCTTTAGTGTATATATGTCATCATCGATGTAAACATAACAATCCACTGTATCCTGATTTTCTTTCAAGTCAGTTTCGAAGAGAAGGATCTTATCATTCTTATAATTCCGACCAAAGATTCTAATTCTGTTAAAGGGCATATTATCAGGATTACAGTATGTAATCCGGTTCAGCCTGTAGGGGTAGAGGCTTTCATGCAGAAACCGGGGCTGGGAGAAGATGGGAAGGAGATTGAAGAATGTAATAAGAATAAATAGATTTCTCACGGTCGGAAGCCTCTATAAAAACTCTTCCGGGAGCTGTAGGTTATGTAGAGGGAGCTTAAAAAAAATAAAAACAGGTAGAAAATGGGAGAGTGTAATTTCTTAAAAGGGGATATACGGAACCTTCTCAACTCTAAGATAGATTCTGTGTCTAAGCCCTCCATGGTGCCGTTGAAATAAAATGGGAATCTGCACGTGGAACTTCCACTGCAATAGATCAGGGCCGTGTATTCCCCTTTATACGGTAATGGCATGAGAGTACTGAAGGTGTTGAACGCCCCTGCCGTGAGAACAGATTCCATAATGAGCCTGTTATTATAATAGACGGCTATGCGGGGCCGAATAAGTCTCTCTCCGGCCAGTGTAAAGGAAAGATGTCTCGATGCCTCGCCCAGTCTAAGTTTTATACTGCTCTCAGAAAGTATAGAATCCAGGGTTGTGTTCAATGTTCTTAATACTGATTTCTTAGAAAAGAAGTCACCAGTGTAATAGCCGTAGATGTCTGAGAGAAGCATGAGGATAAGCTGTTTATTTCTCTTTTCCAGGAGGAACAGGGGGTCCTCAAATTGATTCCGGTAAAGAACAGAGCGTTCATTCTTAGGGGCATATAGGCTCATTCCGGTGATCTCCGAGACTGCCTCATCTGAATAATCATAGATGGAAAATCTGTCAAGCCCAAAGGCGGAGCGGGAGATATCCTTTCGATCTTCAAATATGATGGAGGGGATTTCATCTAAGCTGTGAACCCTGTAGTAATTACCCCCCGTCTTTTCACTCAACCGCCTTAGAAGCTCAACATTAATATCTTCTCCCACTGCCAGGCAGGATATGCTGATTTGCTCAAGCAAGGATCTTTTTATAAGTTCATCAAACTCAGCCTCTTTTGTATTCCCATCAGTGAGGATAATGATATGTTTCTGGTCCATATCAAGTTTGATGAGCCTTTCCAATCCATCCTCTAAGGCTCTGTAGAGATCCGTTCCCCCCCTGGCAATCAGAGGGGAGATACTCACCTCGGTGTTTATGTTTTTCATTTCTTCAAATCCGTATAGATAACGGTATTGATCCCAGAAGGTAAGCAGGCTTACTATGTCTGAACTTTTAAGATTCTTAACCAATTCAAGAGTTGAGACTTTAGCCAGGGAAAGTTTTTCTCCCATCATGCTGGAGGAGATATCCAGATAGATCAGTATGCCAAGGTCAGGCAGATATTTTAAGGATCTTGGTGAAAGCTTACAGGGCAGAATTCCTTCTATCATGGAGTTGTCCCCCTTTTTACCGAAAGCGGGACTGTCGCTGATGAAAAAGATAGATGAGGATCTTTTCTCATAGATGTCCACTAAAATGGAAGAAAGCTCGGATCCATACATCTTGATGGGTATTCCGTCAAAAACTATAAGCGGATATTTGTAGAGATTCTCATGAACAGCCTGGGCCAGGGGAATTTTCTTTACACTGTAGTTAGTCTCCAGGTAGGAAACGGCTTTCTCCCTGCTGCTGATCAGGAGAATGGAAGGTTCTTCATTATTTTGACCTTTGAGATGAATCAATCTGCTCGCATTATAATTCCCCTGGTTGAGGTCAAAGCGGAGCACAGTATCTTCATCTGCAGGCAGGGTTGTTTTAAAAGTGGTGCCGAGATAGAGTTCTTGAGGGCTTAACTGCTCGTAGGGATTTCCGTTTTTAGAGACACGTATGGTATCAAAGCTATGGATGTCTTTAGAGAACAGAAGCTCAAATGAAAGGGCATTTTCTTCTAAGCTGCAGGTATAGGAATAGCCCATAAAGATAGGCCTGTAAGGCTTTTTCTCTACCTTAATATTTACAGGAATATTAAGTTCATACTGAATCGATTGCAGCGCCTCTATATCCTGGGAATGGGGAGCATAGTTTAAAACGATAAATACCTTGGACAAAGGAGGCACCTGAGAAACTATGTTATGGATATAGCTCGAGAGCACGGTAAAATCGCTGCACTTCATGCGCTCAAGGCTGAGCTGTAAATCATCGATCGACGAAAAATCCGCATGTCTTAAGGGATGGATATCGCCGCCTGCAAGCAGATTCAGGGTTTTATACTCTTTCAAATAATGATAGAGGATTTCCGTATCCGTCTGCCTGTCATAGGCAAAGAAAATCCTTGTTTTCAATAAAAAAGAGGGGACATAGAAGGGAATCTTAAAGAGGAATAATATCAGGAAGAGGATGGGTAGAAAATAGAGAATATACCTTTTCATTTAAAGCCTGCGTAGATTAAGTCCGCCATCGATAGGGATGATTGAGCCTGTGGCAAATGGCAGGTACCCGCGCAAGACTGCTGTAACAAGTATTACTGCATTTGTCTCTGGCATATAAAGGATGGTAAACGCTTTCTTGGAATAAGACAATCATCTGTTAAAGAAGAACATATGCAGGGAGCACACTTCCTTTTTTAATGATAAAAGAACTATGTTTCCCTCTTTTGATGACAAAAATTATCGAATTAATATCTCCGAACATTCAAAAGAGCTTACGAACGCCGCTTTATCTTAAGAGCAGCAGTTCGTAATTTCACCATCGGGATATGGGATACATTGGCCATTAATAATAGATGAAGATTTATCCATTGATGGTTTATTTGGTATAAAGCATTCTGCTCCGTCCAGTAAGAGCATAGCATAGTATTTACATTAAGCATCAATACTGGTATTATAATATAAATAAATAGATTATGGACTTAGCTCATCAAATCATCAATTTTTAAGGATGGGCAAGGAGCGCCTTAAAAGATACTATCGGAATATGAGCCAGCTCATATTTCATAGAGAGTTCCGTACTGAGGAAGATTGCTAGGGCTGGCTTTTCAAGAATCGTTGGCCTGAAGGTTTCCGCTCTCCGGGCTTATGGAACTGGACGAGTCGTTTTTTGGCCCAGCCGGCTCGGGGAAACGGGGTCGTTGGGCAAAAAACAAGCGGCTAGTCATGATTGCGGTATCGGTATGGAGAGATGCCGATTGGACAGAGTGACCTTGGTTTGCACATGCTTTTGTTGCTGAGGATGCCAGTGCAGAGACGATTGGAGCGCTTCTTCGGCGACTGGGAATCCCAGACCACCAAGTAGAACCTTTAATAAAGGCAATTCATACCGATGGATGTAGGAGCTACGAAACGGTTGCGGAAAAATTTGGTTTGATTCATTACAGAGCTGTATTGGGTAATTCGAAAGATGCCATAAAGATACTGCCTTGGACGCATCAATTGATTGCCAACGCAAAAGCAGTCTTTTCGGGTCCTCATAGAGGAGTATCCCGCAAACATCTGCAAAGATATCTCTCTGAGGTATGCTATCGATTCAATCGCCGATTTTGGAATCGTGAGGCTTTTAATCGCTTACTCTCTATGCGCGTTTCCACAGATACTATTACCCGTGATGAATTAATGGCAACAAGGAACCGATGAGCAAAGTCAATACCCTATAAGTAAAATTGGAGGCATGAAATGAAAAGGTTGATTATATTTCTGATTGTTCTCTGCCTTTCGTTATTTCCAGCTTTTAGTGCTGCGAATCAGATAGCCGTTACCGATTTCCTGGTTCACAGCGATAACCTGAACTATAAATATATGGGAAAAGGTATCGCCGAGATGATTGCCGTAGAGCTTCGCAAATCTCCGGGAGTTACCTTAATCGAAAGAGAGAAGAGGGTCGAGCTGCTCAAAGAGATGGAGATCTCCCTCTCCGATCTGGCCGATTCAGACACCCAGATGGAGGTAGGAAAGCTGCTGGCCGCTTCTCACATGATCTTTGGCGAGCTGATCGACATGAGTGGAGTCTTTCTGATAAGTCTCCGCATGACCGATGTGGAGTCTGGCAAGGTAATATGGAGTGAAAAGCTTACTGAGAAGCTTTCAAATTACGACTACATCAGTGGATTCTTTACTGAATCGATTCTCGAGCACCTGAATATCAAAGTTGCGGAATCTACCTTAGTGAAAAAGGAAGAGAAGCAGGAGAAAAAGGAAGAGGTTGTGATCGCCTTTTCTAAGGCGATTGATCATTATGATAAGAAAGATATAGAAAAGGCCAAGCAAGAGCTCAACAAAGCCAAAAGACTTGATCCAAAGAGTGAAGCCGTAAAAGTCTACCTCAACAAACTCACTATGAACACGAGCAGATTTCGGGTGGAGTCGGTCCGATATGCGTCCTATCAGAATCCCGCCTATCTGCCCATGATTAAAAGCGACAGGCTGCTGTTTCTCGGTACTGGTTCAATGCCCTCATTCCTGCCTGATTCAAATACCTTTGAACGGTACGGCACCACAATTTCCGCTGAAGAACAAAGCTCAATGACCAAAATCGTTTACAGCTTTCCCCTAACAGATCGTTTTGCCCTGGGCGCGGAAGCCTTTTGGTCGACCCAGGGTGCCATCATGGAGGACATTTACTCAACAGCCGTTGAGAATGACTTATGGGTTTCACCCTCCTTTACCGGCGGAATCCTCTCTTCAGGAGTGCGTTTCTCTGAGAATATCGCTTCCGGTCTCAGTGGCGGGCTGTATCGCCATGGTGAGCCCGGAGAGGACCTGGAGGCAGTTATTCGGTACAGCGCAGAGCTGGGGTTTTTAGTAAAAAACAGCTCGGGAAGTGTGGTCTTTGACACCAGAGCGATGTATACGACCGGGGAGTACCCGGTGCCTGCGAGTACAACAAACTGGATGGAGGAGATCTTCAAATTCTACCAACTGCCGGTTATCTGGGAAAACACACTGACTATGTCGCCAAAGAAGAACTTATTCTTGGTGCTCAAGGAGATCAATTACATCTTCCTGGAGAACAGCAATTTTACTATTGATCTAATCCCAGCAGCGGAAATCTGGCTCTCGAGTCTCTTCTCAATCAGGACCGGAATAGACGCTAAATATATGCGCCTGGCCGGAAGCAGCTACTGGGCTCTCGGAGGAATTGTGGGCTTTTCACTGCAGTTCAAGAGACTTTTCATCGACTTCAACGCCGAATATCGGAGCAAGCCCTATTACCTTGTTCCGGATGAGCGATATTCGGAAATTCTGTTCTCTCTTTCCATCGGGCTGGACGGTTTGCTTTTCAAGCCTTGAGAACAAGCTTGACGAAACAATCAGGGGCTGGAGTGAAAGGGCCTGGAAGTACAAGTTTTGACATTAAGGAAGCCCTCTGTTATCTTGCTGTTATAGGATTATGCTCTTTTGAGCAGCGTTCGTATCATCTTCCCCTTGAAATTGACTTCTTTTTTGTCAGTAAGCTGAGCCGGAAAGTGGCAGAAAGTCTTGATGCCCTCTACCTCAACCCACTTCCATATTCCACATCTAATCTGGGATATAGCCGAGTCTGTTTCTGCCTGGGGCATAAAATATCTGGCTCTCATAAATGCTCACGGAGGTAATTTCAGGAGGGGGATATATAGCAGATCAGATATTTACCGCTCGCCTTTTGTATAGGGTTCACCCAGCATGGCCGGTGCATGCAGGTATCGACGACCCTTTTTCAATCCTCCGGCAAAGAGTACTGCCAGGGTAGCCAGATAGGGCATCATGCCCAGTAAATTGGGCGGAATACCAATGGGCTGCAGAATATACTGAAGCACAAATATGCACCCAAAAAGGTAAGCTCCTAAAAAAGCTCTCAAGGGATTCCACAGGGCGAAGATGGTCAGGGCAATGACGATCCACCCGCGACCCCCTGTGAGCCCTTCAGTCCACGATTTGCTGTAGATTAAGGAGAGATGAGCACCGGCCATTCCGGCGAGACCTCCTCCAATCAGTACACAGATATACCTGACTGTGGAAATATTGAGACCTTGAGCCTCCGAGGCCGCTGGGTTTTCCCCCACTGAGCGAATTTGAATTCCCCAGCGGGTACGGGAAAGGAGTACCCAGAGCAACACACCCAGGATCAGCGAAAGGTAGAAGAATGGGTCCTGGTTAAAGAGAACCTTACCGACTAGCGGTATATCGGCCAGGATCGGAATCCTAAAAGGAGCCATTTTCACAGGTAAGGGTCTTCCAATGAAAGGCCGGCCGAACAGACTGGCCCCGCCCAGACCCAGCATGGTCAGGGCCAGACCGGATACAACCTGGTTCGCCTTAAGGCTTATGGAGACAAAAGCATGAATAGCCGAGATCAGAATACCCGCCAGGATGGCGGAAGCCATGCCCAGCCATGGGCTTCCCGTTGCCAGAGTGACTATAAAACCGGCAACTGCTCCTACAGCCATCATACCCTCTATACCCAGGTTCAGAATACCTGAACGCTCGGTAATGATTTCACCCAGGGTGGCCAATAATAGAGGAGTTCCAGCAACCAGGGTCCGGTTTAGCACTGAGATCAATATAGAATCCAAAATCTATTCCTTCCTCTCAAGGGATAAAATGACTCTGTTATTAAGGAAAAAATCTCCCATAATCAGGAAAAAGAGCAAGATTCCGTTAAAAACTTGAACAGTGGCCGCAGGAAGACCCAGGGAGATCTGAATCGCATCGCCTCCTACAAGAATTCCGGCAAAAAAGAGGCCTGAAGCAATAGCTGCTATTGGATTGAGCTTGGCCAGCCAGGCCACTATGATGGCTGTAAATCCGTAGCCTGAGGAGATAGCCTGCGGATATGTGAGATGATGATGTATTCCCGCTACTTCCCCGACCCCGGCAATGCCGGCCATGCCGCCGCTGATCAGCATCATAATCACGGTGTTTCGCATGAAATCAATTCCTGCATACCTGGCGGCTTCAATGTTCTCACCGATTACACGCAGCTCATAGCCGAATTTAGTAGAATAGATAAGCATGAAAAGCAGCACGCAAGCAAAAACGGCTATAATTAGGGTTGTGTAGTGAATTCTTGATCCATACAGTAGAGGAAGCGTTGCAGAAGCAGGGAAGTCATCTGTATAGGGGAAGCCCTGTTGGGTTACGCCTTTCCATGGGCCTACGATGAGCAGTGTGAGCAGTTCCGCGGCCACGTAATTCAGCATGAGTGTTGAGATTACCTCATTGATACCAAATTTCACTTTGAGCAGTGCCGGAAACATTGCCCAGAGGGCACCGCCTAAGAATCCTGCTAAAAACATCGCGGGGATGATGATCGGTCCAGGGAGACGGGGTCCCCAGTTAAGACCTATCCATGTAGCACAGATAGCTCCCATGAGAAGCTGGCTCTCGGCTCCGATATTCCAGAATCGGGCCCGGAAGGCTAAGGCTAAGCCTGAACCTATCAGGATGAGGGGAATGGCTTTGGTGATAGTTTCCTTGATACCGTATAGACTTCCGAATGATCCTGAGAAGATTTTCCAGAGTGCTAAGAAGGGATTCACCCTGCTGGCGGCAAATACCATGCCCACTGTGAAAAGACCGGCTAAAAGGGAAAACAGAAGCACTGTGACCTGGAGTGAGGGTGATGCATCTATGCGGTGGTCTATCCGTATACGTAATTTCATTTCCTTGAGCCCGCCATCATAAGCCCGATGTCTTCAATATTAGCTTCTTGAGTTGGGAGGATGCCCATAATTTCTCCCTCGAACATCACGGCTATTCTATCGCAGAGCTCAAAAATTTCCTCAAGGTCTTCAGAAATCAAGAGTACAGCTATTCCCTTTCCCCGACGCTCTAAAAGCTGTCTGCGTATGTACTCCGTAGCGCCCACATCGAGCCCGTAGGTAGGATGAGCAGCAACTAAAAGAGTGGGCTCGCCTGTGATCTCCCTTCCCAGAATAAGCTTCTGGATATTACCCCCGGAAAGATTCTTAATGGGAGTATTGATTGAAGGAGCGGTTACTTGAAAGTCTTTAACAATGCTCTCTGCATGGCTCTTAATAGTTTGATAGTTTAGAAACAGCATTTTAGAGAAGCGCTTATTATGGTGACGCTTTAGAACCGTATTCTCATAGATAAAGAGGTTGGGCACAATGCCGAATTTTATTCTTTCCTCCGGCACATGTGATATGCCCTGGTCGCTTACCAGCCTGGCAGAGGCATTGGTTATGTCTTTTCCGTTAATGAGAATAGAGCCGCCGGATGCCCTTCTTAAACCCGTTATCACCTCGATCAGCTCGCGCTGACCATTGCCTGAAACCCCGGCTATCCCGAATATCTCATTCTTATATACCTTGAAGGAGACTCCCTTAACAGCCCTTTCTGTACGGTCTCCGGGAACTATCAGCTCCTTAACCTCCAAAATGAGCGGTCCCCGCTCGATATGCTCCTTTTCAAAATCAAAAATGATATCCCTGCCGACCATCATTCTGGCCAGTTTCCTCTTATCAGTACTTTGCACAGAAGAAGCCCCAACGATTTCACCACGCCTTAGAACTAAGACCCGGTCACAGATCGAAAGAATTTCCTCTAACTTATGGCTGATAAAGATAATGGAATGGCCGTTACCGGCCATTCGGCGGAGAATGGAAAAAAGTTCCTTCGATTCCTGGGGGGTCAGTACCGATGTAGGCTCATCCAGGATGAGCAGGTCGACTCCCCTGATTAGAGCCTTCACAATCTCAACCCTCTGTTGCTCACCGGCGGAGAGCTGCCATATCTTCTCCTGGGTATTAACTTTAAGTCCGTATATCCGACTGAATTCCTCTATTTTTTTAGCCACATGCCCGGCAGGAAAGAAGAAAGGCGCCTCTTCAAAACCCAGGGCAATATTTTCGGCAACAGTATGATTCTGTATCAGCATGAAGTGCTGATGTACCATGCCGATACCGCGCTGAATGGCATCCTTGGGAGAATGGAGGCGGACCGTCTCTCCGTTAATCCTGATCTCTCCTTCGTCCGACTGAATGAGACTGTAAAGGATGTTCATCAATGTGGTCTTGCCTGCACCGTTTTCACCCAACAGGCCCAGTATCTCACCGGATTCAATACTGAAGCTCACCTTATAATTCGCCCTGGTGGTATGAAAGTATTTGGAGATTTCCACCATCTCAAGTTTCTCGATCTTTTTCAACAAAGTCTCCAAGCAGCACTCTACTAGACTAAAAAGCCTTTTGCAACTCTGCAGGGGTCAATCCCTCCGCTACTTCGGAGTTATAGGCAGCGAAAATTAAAAGAGGAGCCCACAAAAGCAGCGGACTCCTCTTAAAAAAGCGCTTTTCACAGTTAATTTTTTATTTAGGAACATCTCCCACTATATTATCCACATAGTAGTCAATGCTTAAAAGCTGCCCCTTGCTCGCTTTAACACCGGACGGGATCCTCACCTTTCCCTTATTATCCGAGATGGGCCCGACAAACGGGTCGAAGACATCCGTCCCCTGGTTCATCTGATCAAGACGCTTCATAATCAGATTGTAAACATTGATCTTGCCCAGATCAGGCACCTCCACGGTTACGGCTTTCAGCTCATCTGTAAACTTGGGATTGATTTTATCCTCAAAGCTGCCTCCTAAAAGGGCGGCATCCTCAGCAGCCAGCCACCAGAGGTCCTCATTACTCCACGTGCCGTCATATATATCTTTTAAGATCTTTTCGTACATCACCCCCCAATCCACAAGCTGGCCGGACACTACAGAATCAACCCCGAATTGCTGCATCGGGCTGTAGTGGCCGAATGTAAAGACAGGTTTGCCCTTCTCCGTATGTTCCTGGCCCACCTCAATTACGGCTGGTGAGTCCTCGGTAAAGGCTAAGGCGTCGCAGCCGTCGGCAACCAGGGCTTCTGCTGCCTCTTTAGCTTTAGAGGGATCATACCAGGAAAAGATCCAGCGCACATGAACTTTCGCATCTGGGTTAGCATCCTTAATGCCTAAGGCAAAGGCATTTATGTGCCTGACCACCTCAGGGATGGGAAAGGCGCCTACGTAACCTATCTTATTGCTCCTAGTAAGGGCTCCGGCCATCAGGCCGTTTAAATAGTACATCTGATAGAGCTCTGCGAAGTAGGTTCCCACATTCTCAGACTGTTTGAAACCCGAACAGTGCATAAAGAGCTTGTCGGGGTATTTCTCTCCCGCTTTGACAGTATCATCCATATAACCGAAGCTCGTTGTAAACACTACGTCGCACTTTTCCTCAACGATAAACCTGTCTATGATTCTGGCAGAGTCTGCTTCGGGCACGGACTCAACAAGCAGGGTCTCAAGCCAGGGGAATTTCCCTTCCACATACTTCCTGCCCACGTCATGGGCGTGTGACCAGCCGTAGTCTCCAATAGGCCCCACGTAGATAAATCCGGCCTTGATTTTTTTTGCCTCCACAGGTTCGGTTTCCTTCTCCCCGCCGGCAAACACCACTGCGGCCGCCAGTAGCATTACCAGGATGACAGCAATAATGATTTTTGTGAATTTCACAGCTTCCTCCTATTCTTTTGATTACTTATATACTTTACGATAATGCCGTCATTGAAACCTGTCAAGAGAATGTTGAGAAACAGGTTGTTCAAATTTTTATATTTGACAATTACGTTTTTACTCTGTATAATTATCTAGAAAGCGCTTTCTTATTTTATAACCATAGGAAAAAATTTAGGCAAGGAGGTTTTATTATGAAAAGAGCACTTTGTGTAGCCCTTCTAACCCTACTGATGTTGTGCTTTGGGCTACCAGCTTTTTCCAGGGGACAGGAGGAAGAAATCCTGGAGAAAAAGGGTACTATAAAAATCTGGGTTGGCTGGTCTCTGCTCATGGACGTCTTTGACAAGGTGGAAAAGGATTATGAGGCGGAAAATCCCGGGGTTGATCTGGAAATTGCCGCTTTTAAGCTGAGAGACTTCGAACAGAAGCTTGCTATCTCGATTCCAGCCGGTCAAGCGCCTGATATATTTGTTACTTCGGAATATATAGTTCCCCAGTATATCGAGACAGGCTATATAGCAAAACCGCCAAAAGAAATAGTCTCTTTTGTTGAGTCCAAGTACGATAAGCTCGTACAATCCGTAAACAGGTTCAAAGGTCCTGATGATGTCAAACCGGGAATTTATGGTATTCCCCACATTGGAATTGCCAGGGTTATATACTACAACAAGAAGATATTCAGGGAATCCGGTCTTCCGGATAGGGCTCCAGCAACATGGGATGAAGTATTTGATTTCGGTAAGAAGGCAGCCCGATACGATGCTCAGGGTACTTTAGAGAGAGGAGGTATCAGCCTGCGGCTTTTTGGAGGAGGTTCAGGAATAGCTGAGAAGTTTACGATAAAACTCGTTCAGGCCGGAGGCACACTCCTGGGACAAACAGCAGATGGAAAATGGAAAGCAAATTATGACAACCAGGCAGGAGTGGATGCATTGTCATTTTATATTGATTGTCTTCATAAATATAAGATTGACAGCTTTGAGATAAAACACGATTCTGATGCTTTCATAAACGGCCAAACCGCAATGTTCCAGCGTGAGCTCTGGCCAATTCCAATTTATAAATCAAAGGCTCCCGATTTAGAGTTTGGAACTTCAGTCATGCCTTCTTCTAAGAAGGGAGGAACTGCTTACAGCACTGAATCAGCATTTGTTCCCAAGAGCTGCAAAAACAAGACGCTCGCCTGGGATGTGGCTAAATATTTTAATCAGCCTGTATATCTGAAGCAGTGGTTTGAAACTCAAGGGTGGGTGCCGCCGCGAATTGACATTGATTATTCAGATATTTTTGCCAAGACGCCGGAATATAAATCCGCCTTCCAGTTTCCTGAAGGTTATCTACTGGCCCTCTATCCACCGCTTACACCCGTGGATGAGATCTACACCAAGTTTGCAGAGCGAATTTCAAATGCGTTCAGGGATTCATCTTTAGTAGACAATCCTGCAGGAATGGCTACGATTCTAAAAAAAGCGGCGAATGAAACGAATCAGATTCTTAAAGATAACGGCCTTTTTGGAGAAGGAAAGGTAGTAAAACCCACGTGGGTTGAAGCACCCAAGGATATAGGCTATAAGTTCTAATACTCAGAAAGGTTGTAATTAGAAATGCAGGAAAGAGCTTTTATGCTCTTTCCTGCTTGAATAAAAAATGGAATGGGCTATTCAAATCTGCAGAAGAAAAAACTGCGATTCGTTTTTTTCTGGATTTCTATAATTTTCCTACTCTATTTATTTCTAAGATTCATACCCATTATATCTACATTCTATTTAAGCTTCTTTCGCTGGGATCTTATTCGGCCTGTCAAGCCGTTTGTCGGCTTTAATAATTTTATCAGGCTCCTCCAAGATGAAAATTTCAAAATTGCTATTTGGAATACTTCATTATTTGCATTTATTGTAGTGACTTTTACCCTGCTTTTTTCCCTTTTAGTGGCTTTAGCATTAGAAAGGAAGATAGCCGGCGGGTCAGTGTTTGAAATAATATTCTTCCTGCCCATAGTCATACCCCTTGTTCCGATTTCGCTAACCTGGAAATGGATATACGATCCGACAAACGGGGTTTTAAATTATCTTATCGGATTAGTAGATATTCCAAAACAGGGCTGGCTGATCAATCCAAGGCTTTCACTCGGCTCAATTATGGCCATGACCATCTGGCAGAGGATTGGATATAATATGATTATCTTTTTGGTAGGCTTAAGAGAGATACCAGCACAGTTCTATGAGGCAGCTAAGGTTGATGGAGCGGGAAAGTGGCAAACATTTATATCAATTACCCTGCCGCTGTTAATCCCGATTACTCTATACCTTACCGTAATGAATACAATAGAAGCTTTTAGAATTTTTACACCGGTCTATGTTATGACCACCGGTGCCCAGGGCGCGCCTGCCAGCGCGGTAAGGGTTTTGGTTATGGATATTTATCAAAATGCCTTTCGATATTTTAATTTAGGCTATGCATCTGCTGAGTCCCTGGTTCTTTTTTTAATAATCTTGTTAATTTCACTCTTACAGTTTGGGGTATTTAGAAAGCGGGGTGTTTTGGCTTGAAGAGAGCAAATAAGATTCTCTTTTACTCTTTGCTGATTTTTGTTTCTATAGTTATGATCTTTCCATTCTATTGGATGATCTCTACTTCTCTGAAGACAGAAGGTGAAGTGCTGCTGTATCCTCCAACCTTCTTTCCGCGGGTAATAACGCTTACGAATTATATTCAGATTGCCTCAGAAGCATCCTTTCCACGCTATTTACTCAATTCTATATTAATTGTTGTCGCTTCTACTTCAATTGCTGTGTTTACAAGCTGTATCGGTGGGTATATATTTGCAAAGTTCAGATTTCCAGGAAAGAATCTTATATTTATCTTGATACTAGCCACTACAATGATACCCTTTCAGACCTATATGGTTCCTTTTTATCTTATGATGAAGAATTTACAATTAATAGATACCTATCTCGGCATCATGTTGCCTCTCTTTGTAACAAGCTTCGGTATCTTTTTTATTAGACAGAACTCCATTTCAATTCCCGATGAATTGATAGATGCGGCGAGAATTGACGGCGGGACTGAATGGTCAATTTTTTTAAATTTAATTTTGAGACTTCTAACAGCGCCGATATCAGCCATCGCGATATTTACATTTATGTTCGGATGGAAGTTCTTCATCTGGCCGCTTATCATGACAAACTCACCAAAGAAGTTCGTTTTGGAACTTGGACTCACAACTTTAGCAAATAGAAATGCAATGGACTATGGATTGCAGATGACAGGCGCCGTGTTCAGCATTATTCCAATTCTGCTTACCTTTTTTATACTCCGCAAAAAATTCGTAAGCGGTATAACGATGACGGGAATGAAGGGATAAGAGATGGATGAATGCCATTAAAAAAAAACCAACCATTTACGATGTAGCAAAAGAGGCCGGCGTTTCAATAAGCACTGTATCACGCGTACTGAATAAAAATTATCCTGTAAGCAAAAATCTTACAGGTAGAGTTAAAAAGGCTATTAAAAAGCTTGGCTTCTTCACTAATCAGTCGGCCAGAAGCTTATCCGGTAAAAAATTAAATTCCATAGGCGCGGTAATTATGTATCCGCCTGATTTCGTTTTTACTGACTATAATTCTATTTCAACCATAAGAGGAATAGATTCCTTTGCTGAAAAAGTAAATATAGATCTAATTATATACGCCAATTGGAGTTATAGAAGTTTAAAGAGTATTCGGGGAAAACACTCTGTTGATGGTATAATAATTATAGGCGCACAAATAACTGATAATTTTACAAAAGAATTGGAGGAAGCAAAGAAATGGGAAGACTTTCCCATCGTTATGGTAAATCATCATGAGCTTTGGAAGAGCCTTCCTGAAGTAGCGGTCGACCACCAGCAGGGATCGTATAACGCTATCAAGTATTTATTGAACAAGGGACATAAAAATATTGTCTATATCTGCCACGAAAAAAAACTTCCTTCCATCTATTATACAATACGAGGATTCAAACAGGCCTTTAATGAGCACAATTTATCTTTTGAAGAAAAAGAAAAAATTATTAAAATTGATACAGATTCCCATTATGCCCTTGGAGAATTAGCTGTAAAGAAAATGCTTGATTTGGATTCACGACCCACTGCTTTTATTACACATGATGATACTATTGCAATTACAATGATTAAAATCTTAAGGGAAAAGGGATTAAAAGTTCCAGATGATATTTCCTGCATAGGTGCCGGTGATTTTCCTATTGCGACAGAAGTAAAACCGGAGCTTACTACAAAAAAGATTGACGGATTCAAGAGAGGTTATCTTGCTGCTGAGATTCTTTTCAAACTGATCAATAATGAGAAAATTGAAAAAAACAGAATACTTCTGCCGGCTGTTTTAATTGAAAGAGAGACTGTCAGCGATACTCATGATATAAGCGGATGCGAATCAGCCCAGATGTCTCTTCAGATCTGATGGATCGGCGGGAATATCAACGGATTTTTTTATTTTTGCTGAAAGCTGGGCTGCAAAATTAATATCCTGTACAATACGCATGTTTTCGAATCCCAAATAGGGATCTTTTTTATTTTCTATATGCTCAAGGAAATAATCCAGGCTCTCCTCAGTTGAGTGGTGTACGACATCTCCGGAAGTAGGCATGGAGATATCCGTGGGCAAACAGTGGTTATCCTGCCCTTTTTTTCTTTCATTTTCATGATCGAAGGGATAAACCCACTCACGGTTCGTTTCATCAGCCCAGTACTTCAGGCGGGTTTCGAATTTTGTCTGAGAGTCAAAGACCAAGCCTCCTTTAGTGCCTAAAATATTCTGATATAGATCGTAGCTATTTCCGTTTTCTATGTCTCCTAAAACCATACCCGAAGATCCGTTTTCAAAGCTAATAAGCATACTCCAGATGGGATGGACCTCAAAGCGACCGGTTGTGCTTTTCTGGCTGCATGCAAACACAGATACAGGTTTAATAGGAGAGAAATAGTGGCACATTAAAAAAACCGCGTGTGTAATTCCCATTCCCAATGCATCCCCGATAAAATCTTTTTTTAGCTTCCAGGCTTTATCTCCCTTAATATTGACAGCGTGCCTGTAGTTGATCTGCATCTGAGTAATCTCACCGAACATACGCCTGTCGAGCATCTTCTTGATAATTTGTGCAAGCTGATCAAAGAAGAGTGTATAGTTGGTCATTGTTATAAGTTCCGGATGATCGTGGTCGGCCTTCACCATGCGCAGATGATCCTCCCAGTGAGTCGAATTAGGTTTTTCACAGAACACATGCTTGCCTGCATTCAGGGCTTTTAAACTCTGTTCGGCATGAAAGGCATTTGGGCTTGCGATCATGACTGCATCTATGTCATCATTTGCAATAATGTCCTCATAATCAGAGACAAAACAATCAGGATTAACTCGGGAGCGTTTCAGTACATTTTTAATAGATTCAGCCTTCGGATCGTACACAGCCAGTAATTCAGCATTGTCTTTCAAAGGTATCTTATTTAAAAACTGCCCGCCCATCCATCCGGCACCGGCAAAACCTATCTTTATCTTATCTATCATACTTCCTCCCAGGCTCTCCGGTTGCTCCGTGTTCTATAGCTCCATAACTAATCATTCCGGTTTCTTTTAAACACATTCTCAACTGTTTACAACACCTCCTAAGTCTTAATAAGATAGGGTAAGTGGGTTGCTGTAACTTTGTCAAGAATATACAATGTGCCCATGGAGAAGGAAGAGGGAGGGGTGCTTAAGTAGAGGCTCTTTTGGATGCAATGTACTCATCCAGGGCTTTATCATTGATATACCCCAGCTCAATGGCAATCTCTCCGAAAAGTCTGTCCGGTTCAGATTTTTGTATCTTTAGAACTTCTTCCACCTGGTCCGGTGTGATAATGCCAATCCTTACAAAAAATTCACCTATTCTTTCAATGGAACTATTAGGATCTTTCATTTTTCCCCCTGTACGTTTATCCTTGTCTATTAAATTTTTTATCTGTTCTTCTTCCATCGTGGATGCGTAATACCGAATCGCTTTATCTTATAATTTAAAACCCTGCCGGATATACCCAAGAGCTCGGCCGCCTCCTTCTGAACCCAGTTACAGTGTTCAAGGGTTTGAAGAACCAATCCTCTCTCCATATCTTCAAGTTTTATACCTCCAGGAGGAAATTCTATCTGCTGTTTTGATGTTTTGGGTGGTGAGAATAAAAGATTCAAATCGTCCTCTGTAATAATTTCACCTTCAACCATAAGGACAGCCCGTTCGATTGTGTTCTCCAGTTCCCTAATATTGCCAGGCCAGGGATAACTGGTAAGCATCTTTAGAGCGGACGGTTGAATACCCTTGATTGTCCTATTAAAGGATCCGGAGTACTTCTTAAGGAAGAACTCAACGAGCAGTCTAATATCTCCATTCCGATCCCTAAGCGGCGGCAGATGGATGGTTACAACATTCAGCCTATAATATAGATCCTCTCTAAAAGAGCCATTTTTCATCAACTCCATCAAGTCCTTATTGGTGGCCGAAATAATGCGCACATCTGTTTTTTGTGTTTCGCTGCTTCCTAAACGCTCAAACTCCCTTTCTTGAATGACTCTTAAGACCTTTGATTGGGTAAAAAGACTCATATCGGCGATCTCGTCTAAAAAAATTGTGCCGCCGTTTGCCTGCTCGAATCGACCGATTCGTAATCTATCCGCACCGGTAAAAGCTCCCTTTTCATGACCGAAGAGCTCACTCTCCAGAAGCTGTTCGGGTAAAGCAGCACAGTTAATACGAACTAAAGGCCCTTCAGACCTACCACTGTTATAATGAATAGCACCGGCAACTAATTCCTTTCCCGTACCTGTTTCTCCGGCAATAATAACGTTAGAGTCGGTTTTAGCCACTTTGTTTACTATTTGGAAGACCCTTTTTATTTCCGGGCTTTCTCCAATGAAGTTGTACGGTTGATAAACCTCCTTAAATCTATCGGAGAAAGGAGGCTGTCCTCTTTTGAGTTCATTTAATTTGATCTGCTTTTTCTCAAGCGCTCTCTTTAATTGAAAATTAAGCTCAGGGATGCTGAAAGGCTTCTGCAAAATACTGAAAGCCCCTTCTTTAACTGCCTGTACTCCCTCATGTACAGTGTCGATTTCCGATGTAACTATAACTATAGTGTCGGGGTTCTTTTGATGAGCGGATTGGATAAGCCGATTGATATTTCCACCCGGAATATTGACATCACTGATAATCACATCAAAATCATGCTTTTCAATAAGACGGAGGGCGTTTTGCCAGTCAGAGACCTGCTGGATAATCTGTCCTATACCTCGAAAAAAATAACAAACATCAGCACGCAAGTCTTTATCTTTATCTATAATTAAAAGATTATTCATATATAGATACCCTTATAATGATAGTTGAAGACAGTAAAATATCAAGGTAGAATAAAGTTTATAATTATAAAGATGCTTATGTAAGGGGAATTCAGCACGAAAGAAACAAAAATAGATAAATTGCGAACAATATCTTTTTTCTCCGGCATGTCGGATTATGATCTTCGTCAGATCGATGGAATTACAGATGAAAAGAGTTACAGCCGGGAAGAGGTTATTATTCAGGAGTTTACCGCTGCAGAGAGATTTTTCATTATCTATAAAGGTAAAATAGAGATTACAAAGAAATTTGAGGACGGCGAAGAGTTTGTACTTGCAGTTCACAGTAATGGGGATTTTTTTGGTGAAATGGCGCTCCTGGATGAGGGTCCACGTTCCGCAACAGCCAGAGCGCTTGAACCGACCACCGTATTCGAAATTTCTCGTCATAATTTTGAGACACTTCTGTATAAAGCTCCGGCACTGGCTTTCAGTATCATGACGGAATTGAGCTCCCGACTTCGGGAAACCGGTGCGCTGCTCGTATCCCACCTGCAGCGCAAGAACAGGCAGCTGTATCACTCCTACATTGATACAATAACCATATTTGTACAAGCGATTGAAGCCCGTAGTCATTATTTTCACGGTCATACTCAAAGGGTTAATATTATAGCAAAAGCCATTGGTGAGGACATGGGGTTTTCGGAAGAAGAGCTGTCTACCCTGGAGATTGCTGCTCTTCTGCATGATATTGGAAAAGTAGGCATTGCCGACTCAATTCTCTTAAAACGCGGTCCACTTAAGGATAGTGAATACGCTAAGATAAAGGAGCACCCCCAAAGGGGTAAGGATATGATGCATGGTATATCCTACCTGGAAAAAGCGATTCCACATGTGCTCTCTCATCATGAGCGATTCGACGGTAGGGGATACCCGGAAAACCTCTCTGGCGATGATATTCCTCTCCCGGCGCGGATAATTGCTTTAGCCAACGTGTTTGACGCCATGACCAGTGATCGACCATATCGCAAGGCCGCTTCAACAGAAGAAGCAATAAACGAGATCGAAGCAAGTTCAGGGAAGCAGTTTGACCCACAGGTCGTCAAGTCTTTCTTGAGGGTTTGGAAATCAAAAGGCTTGACAGCTCTATTAAAAAATAGAGGAAAGTAACATAGTGTGGCCTTCGTGTTGTCATACAACCTCGATTTTAGCTGTCCTTTCTTTTTCTAATTTTTCAATTGTTTTTTCTAAATCCTTGATAACCTCGAAGATGTCCTCCATTGACATGTTGTAGAGCTGTCTGGCCTTCTTTGGATTTATTTTGCTCAATTTGATGATATTATGGAAGCCTATTTTTGTGTTGTCTGTACCGGCAATAATATCTGCAGTACGATTTTGTTTGTCTAGAAGGCCTGCAATCCCAAAACAATAGCCAACCTTATACCGGTGAGCTTTATTTCTGCGTGGAAAGGCATATCCGCTTACAACCTGGCATATTGTAGCTGCATCATCCCCCTTTTTGAGTATAAGTTCATTCTTCTCGAATTTTCGATAGGAAACAGCCCCCCTTTCGTCTTCCATCTGCTGCTGATTAGTCCCAATAAATACATAGTTGCCGGATATTTTACGAATCTGTGGATTCTTCAATTTATGTTTCGTTCCATAAATCTCATTGTGTTTGATGAATGCCATATCTCTGGCTATTTTCATCGCCTCACATTCAACATCCTGCTCATTTACTCCCATAATGATTTGGTTAATCTCAAACCTTGTGTTAAACGGACATTGTGGATGCCTGCATTTAATGGAATAAACGCCGTCCTTTAATCTATAAGGCATGTGAACCTCCTTGAAAAAAGATTTCATAATAAATTATAGCAATAAGCGTGCCAAATACTGATGAGTGCTGTATACTTTAAATGCTTTTAGTATAATGATTTGTATTTACTATAAAATCAGACTTCTTATGTTCCTCTATAATCTTACAATATTGTAAGATTATAGATTATAAATTACCATATTGTAATTGTTCTCCCCCTCGCACAAAATACTGATAAGGAGCACGATAAATTCTCAATATGGACGCACTTACTTAAAGCGTATTATCAGCTGATCCTTCAGTTCCACCTTAATTCCTGGTGAACCCTCAAGTAGATCTTTGGTTGCTTCCAGAGTCTTCGGTTGGGCGGTTACCAGTTTTTTAAAGTTGTCTTCATCCTCCAAAAGTTTTCCGAAATCCATCTCTATTATCGTTATGCGGGATCCCTCCCTGTAAGTAGCGTTCGTTTCAACAATAGTTCCCTGAACCTCAACGGCAATCCCGATTTTCATATCCTGGTACAGGGTCTTAAGCATATCGAGCATGGCCGGGTCATCGTCCATGGGAGATTCTCCGGCGCCTTCAACTTCTTCCGGTTCCAGTATCTCAGCGGGTTTTGAAATAGTGAGGGTGGCTGGATTACCCTTTTTAAAATCAAAGAATATATACTCTTCTACGGACTCCTCTTCTGGCCCGCCTGCGGAAGGAATGGGTATATTTTCCCCTGGGTTCTGGTTGATCCGAATTTTGTTGATATCTTTGAAAGAGTATACAGCTTTGTATCCACTTCCCTTTTCGGAGCTTACCTTTTCTGCAGACATTAAAGTCACGCCCTGGCCCATGTTCAAGGCCTTTTCTTTAAGCTCCTCTTCATCCAGAAAGTCATTTTCATCGCTTGAACTTTCGGAATCCCCGCCCATGCTGCTCATTAAGTCTATAAAGTTTTTGCTGATAATAACGGTATTCTCTATTGTACCGCTTCCGTCTCGATTCACCCGGATTAATGTTGTTGTTTCTATACATCCCATAAGGACGATCGCCGTCAGTGCAAGGATGCCCCAAAATATAAGTCTTTTCATGATGTCTCCTCCTTTAGTCTATAATATATATTAATTAACGCACATGCAGCCTGCCGGCGCAAATAACACCGATCCCGTGCTTAATGAGCGCCTGTGCCGTTTTGTTAAGGGCGTCGTGTTTGTCAAGGTAGCTGCGCTCCAGGTCTGCCATTAAGTCCTTTTCCAGGATATCCTCTTTAGGCATGAAATATTCGAGGATGTCGCTTGGGTGCGTGCGGCCGGATTCGATCTCCGGATCCCCGCCTTCGTGCTTGGCAGAGATGTTCGGTATATCATGGGCCACTTCCAAGAGCTCTTCCCGGCGATTGTAGGGCTGGCGAACGATGGATTTGTAGGTTTCCGTAATATGGTGCTCGAAGCGGACCATTTCAGAGAGCCTCAAGGCACTTCGGATTTTATCGCTGCTTCGGATGGTATCGTTATTTACAGAGTTGGAAAAGTTGAAGCCGATCAGGCTGGTGCTCCCATCTTCCCTGGAGAGCAGCCTGGCAGCCATCAGGGTCCAGAAAACGGTAAAGGGGTTGTCATTTCCCATGTACACAGAGATCTTAAACTCGTTGTCTATACCGAGCTTGTGTATAAGGTAAGCGACAAAGATCGTACCGGCATTGATATTGAGTACTTGACGTATACCGTAGCGGGTAAAATAGTAAAGGTATTCATCCACCCATTTCAGAGGGTAATCGTTGGGCTGGCCGATGCCGCCGAAGTAGCCGGTAATGGTCTCCGGCCCACCCAGATGCACATTAGAGCCGTCGGTGCCTTTAGTATCCAGGGTCTCAACATAACTTGCACCTACGATCTGCATGGCTGCAGCAATGGCCAGGGTATCCCCACTGTCCTGTACCTGTTCTTTCATATTTCGAACTCGGATATAACGTCCAGGCATAAGTTCCCCTTTTTTAATGGCTTGCCTGGCTTCAGTTATGAGCCATGGAAAGAACTGCAGGGCGCTGATTTCCAGGGTAACGGCATTCTTTTCATTGAAAACCGTGTCCACTGCAGAATGGCCTGAGACCTTTGTACAGTAGTCCTTCAAACTGATAAAGTCGCCGCTGTCCCGTTTCTCAGTCAGCCATTCCAGATCAGCCAGGTAGGGGGAGTTCTGCTCTTTTAGCCGGGTCATGAGCGATTCAAGCTTTCTTGCTTCTTTGGCTTTACGGTTGATTGCCTCCGGTCCGCCGTACTTCTCTACAACCCTTAAGAGTTTATTGATGAGCTCGTTATTTGGGTCAAGGATAAATCTATTGATCTCATCAATGCGTCCTTCACTTATCTTCAGCAGCTTACGCAAATCAGCCATGATTCCTCCGCTTAATTGTATTCTTTTATTAGCTCTTTAAACTTCTCCTCTTCCCCTTTGATCATATGGTAGCAGTGCTCCTCAGCAGGGAAGGCGACGGTTTTAACGTCTTTGATATATTCTTTCATAGCCCCGGTGATTATTTCGGCCACATCGGCATACTTCCTGACGAATTTGGGGGTGAAGGCCTGAAACTGGCCGATTAAGTCTGAGATGATCAGAAGCTGCCCATCGCATAAGGGGCCTGCACCGATACTCAGTACTGGGATGGAGAGCTTTTCAGTTATGAAGCCCGCCACTTCAGGCGGAACAGCCTCGAGTAATAGAAGCTGAGCACCGGCCTCCTGGATGGCAAAGGCGTCTTCGAGCAGCAGCCGGGCCGATTCCACCGTTCGGCCCTGGGCTTTATGGCCGCCGAGCTGTCCCGAGCTCTGCGGGGTGAGTCCGATGTGGCCGCAGACAACAATACCTGCATCCAGAATAGCTTTAATGCGGCTGATGATCCGGGTCCCGCCCTCCAGTTTGATGGCGTCCATCCCGGACTCTTTGAGAAAGCGCCCGGCATTAGCCACCGCGTCTTCATCGTTTTTCTGGTAGCTCATGAAGGGCATATCGCCCATGACAAAGGTATTCGGTGCCCCACGGCGCACTGCCTCACAGTGAACAATGCACTGGTCCATGGTCACAGGCACAGTGCTTTCATAGCCGTAGACGCACATGCCTAAGGAATCTCCGACTAAGATCATTTCCATACCCGATGCTTCGGCAAACTGGGCGGTGGGGTAATCGTAGGACGTTATCCAGGAAATTTTCTCGCCGTCCCTCTTCATGCGGTGAAAGTCCTGGATCATAAGTTTCTTTTTTAACATGATATACCTCCGCAGTGATAATTTTACCGTTTCCGGTGGTCTATTTTACCGTTTTCCATACCAATAAAAAGGTCGGTTACTTTTCGGGTAAAAATTCCCGAGGCCATGACCCCCGGAATAGCTTTAATCTCCGTCTCTAAAGACCGGGGGTCGAAGGTCTCCTTAAAGCTGATATCCAGAATAAAATTGCCATGATCCGTAATCACAGGGCCATCCTTCATCCTGGCCATGCGAAGATCAACTGAGGAGCCTAAAGCTTCGAGGCTATTGGACACGGTGAGTAATGCCTCAGGCACTATTTCAACGGGTACCGGCGTTTTCTCACCTAATCGGTTTACAATTTTGGATTCATCCGCCACAATACAATAGGTATCAGAGGCATGGGCTATAATTTTTTCAATTAGCATGGCCCCTCCGCCCCCTTTAATCAGGTTCCAATCCGGATCAACTTCATCCGCTCCGTCTATGGTAAGATCAAGGCGGCCGTTGATAACCGGGTCATTCAGGCTCCACAGGGAAAGCCCCATACGCCTGCAATCCACTTCGGTTTGAAAACTGGTTGGCACCACCAGGATATCCTGTAATACTGACTGCCGGACTAACTCAGCCATCCTGCGCACAGCTTCAATGGCGGTTGAGCCGGTTCCAAGACCGATTTTCATGCCGTTTGTTACAAGCTCGTCTACAGCGCGTCTTCCTGCCAGGCGTTTTATTTCAGCTGCCGTCATATTTACTAACCTTACAATGATATCAGCTTTAGAAGCTTAAGGATTCTCTCCTTGTTGATGGTCAGGAGAAAGCCTGCCAGCCGCGGGCCCTTCTCCTTATTGATCAATACCCTGTAAACGAGTTTGAAAAAATCTTTGGGATCAATACCAGCCTCTTTAGCCGTGGAATAGATGATCAGAGAGATGCTTTTCTCGTTGTGGTTGTCAAGATTCTTTTCAAGCTCGTCTCTGAAGAGAGCTAACGCCTTCTCTTCTAAAACCGTTACCTTAAGAGGAGCCGAATCAGACGGTCTTAAAGAGAAGCGAAAATCTTCAGGTGCATAAGCATTTATCCAGTTCAAGGCGCAGCCGGCTCTTCTTCTTATGCGATCAAGATCCTCATCCCTGCTGTCTATCTTCAAGTACTGCAATACTCTATCAATGCTTCCGTCATTGCTCTGCAGGAGATTACACAGATGGCGGAATGGAATCTGGGTCGGCATATGGCTGAGCACAGATTCGATCTGGGAGAGCTCGTATATCCTCCTCTCTCTGTCTTTCCTTTTTTCAGAGACCTTTTCTCTATCGTAGTAGATCCGTTCACATCGGTCATAATCCTCGTATAGCTTAATAACGTCCAGATCAAAAGAAATAGAAAACTCGGAGTTCGGGCGGGTTGAGGTAAACATATAGCGAACAACCTCCGGCTGGTATATTTTTAAAACCTCTCCCAAGCCTACAACTTCTCCTGCGGAGGAGGAGATCTTGCCTCCTCTGCCCTTGATTCCTATAAAATCATATTTAAAGGTGGTAGGGGCTTCGAAATTATACACCTGCTTTACGATCTTGCGTGCCGTATCAAAGGAACCCCCGGCTGAGTGGTGCTCCTTGCCTGCAGGCTCAAAATCGACCCTTTGATAAGCCCAGCGCATAGGCCAGTCGATACGCCAGAGGAGCTTGACCCCCGGGCTGCTGCGGATATCTACTGTTTCATTATGGCCGCAGGAATCGCAGGTGTATGTAAGCTTCCACTGTCCGTCCCAATCCTCGATTTTAGTAGTATCTCTGTCGCATGCCAGACAGAAAATTGAAATCGGCCACCAGTCAGCAGGCAGTGGAGAGGTTCGGTGCTCGTTTAAAGTATTTCTAATGGTCTCTCTATGCTCCAATGCCTTTCGGATCTCTTCCGCATAGGCTGAGTTCCTGTATTTATCTGCCTGGTATATATAATCAGGGTGCACCCCTACTATGGGTAGAAGCTCTTCCACTTCTCTTTCATTTTTTCGGGCATAGCTTTTTTCAGTGCCTGTGGGGTCCGGAGTCAGGGTAATCGGCTTTCTTAAGTAAGTTTTAAGGCGTTCCTGTTCAGGCATATTGGCCGGAACTTTTCTGAACACATCATAATCATCCCAGGAATAGATAAACCGGACATTTTTACCCTTTCTCTTAAGGGCGCGGGCCACCAGATCAACCGAGATAATCTCTCGAAAATTGCCGATATGTATGGTACCTGAAGGGGTGATTCCGGAAGCGCAGACGTACAGTTCTTTCTCACCCTTCTCCCTGATAATCTTATCAGCATAGATATCGGCCCAGTGCGTTGCTTGCGTCTTCGCTTCATGCGTCTTCGCTTCATGCGCCCCCATTGACCGAGAGTATAATTAAAGAGCAGTTCTTGTTCAATATTAAAAAGGATAAAGACGATATAATACTATGAAATGGTTATCAATCGCAGTTTTCCTTCTATCCTGTCTTCATGTTTTAAGTTCCCAGGAGGGTTTGGCCTCCTGGTATGGGGGTAAATTCCAGGGCAGGCGTACGGCCAGCGGAGAAATCTTCGATTCCAATAAGCTGACCGCGGCCCATAAGACCCTTCCCTTCGGCACGCAGGTAAAGGTAATAAATTTAGCCAATGGAAAATCCACTGTAGTTCGTATTAATGATCGAGGCCCTTTTGTTAAAGGAAGAATTATAGATCTATCCCGGGCTGCGGCTGCAGAGATAGGTATGACCGGGAAAGGCGTAGTCCTGGTGCGGCTGGAAGTAATCGAGTCTTCGGCCCCTGAGAGAAGGTACACGATTCAACTCGGGGCATACAGCGAGATTGACAATGCGCAGCGCCTCATGAAGAGGCTTGAGGAGGAAGGAATTTCACCCTCTATGGAGGCTGCTGAGAACGGAATTACGCGGATAATTATAAAAAATATTACTGATAAAAATCTAAAGACCACCCGGGAGAGGCTCTATCGGCTTGGCTTTAAGGATTTTTTAATCCGGCAGGACAGGTCTTAAGGAGCTTTAGTCTTAAGCAAACCGAAGTCCGTTTATTCTACTTCCTGCTAATCAGAAAAGATCCTTTTTCTTAATCCTGGTTCTGAACGGAGTACCGGAAACCAGGCATGTCATTTTAATCTGCTGTTCTACATCCCTGGAGGCCCTGATCTGTAAGACGCCCGAACTCACTCTTATAATAACTTCCAGAATTTCAGGCACTGTCTCTAAGGCTGATTTGAGAACAGTGGCGCTGTCATTGTTTAGTTTGTCTATGATGTAATAGTAAATTTTTTCTTTTGCCATTAATCAGCACCCATCATTTTTTATTAAAGCTCTAAGGCTGATTGCGGCCCGCAGAGCAGAAATCTTCCCTATCTAATTGAAATATTCTCTATACTCTCAAGCATGGAATCACGATATTGCATATATACTGTGTGTTCGCCTGCAGCTTCTACGATGGCAATTGTTTTACCAAAAATTATAATCGCAGTAAGGTAAATATAATCCTCATTCCCATAAGGCATTCCCCACTCATAAAGTATACCTTCCCGGTTTCCGGCCTCAAACGGCTCTCCGCTTCCGATTGAGAAATACCCTTCTTTGATCAGATGATTACTCAAAGCACGACCCCAGAATTCCAGATCTTGCTCCGGATAATTCTTTACGGTGCGCACCTTGTAGAACATTCCTTCCGGACTGACGGCTCGATAGTGCTTTTTGCTTTTAACCTCTGCAAATCCTTCGGGTTTTTTCACGCTGAGATTTGTACAGCCTGAGGCAAACAGGGCGAAGAATATAAGTGCGGAGAGAATCAATTTATGCACTGCTAGAATCCTCCCTGCATGAAACTGTAGAAATTTACCGAATTGATCCACTCAAATGAGGAGGGAATATCTTCCGGGAGGCTCTGCTCCATGAAACTTAAATGTATATCCGCCCGGGCAAAGCTTCTGTCCACGGTTAGCTTGCGCAGCCTGCCTTTAAGATTCTCAATTTCCTCTAAGAGAAGAATAATCTCCTTCTCAATGGCCAGAGTACCGGACACATCGGCCGAGTTTATAAAGGAGAGGTTCTTTTTAAGTATCTCTTCCCGGCTGCTAATGCCCGATTGAATCCCCAAGATTTCCTCCCGCAGGTCGAAGGCTTCCGGTGAAATTTCGATTACATCTTCTGAAAGATTTTCTAAAAACGTTCTTAAAGCTCCTATTTCCGTATAGGGAAATCGAATTACAACATGATCACTGGACTTAAGCAGATAGTATCCCCTTATGCTTTCAGACCATTGGGTGATAAGATCAGCTGCCTGGTCAGGGTCTGTTACAAGGATTACGGCCTGAATTTGATGGTAAAGGAAATTATCAGCATTCAAACCGCGGCTGGAAATTAAAAAGAGTAAAATCATAAATACTGCTCTGAGACTGTTCATCATTTCGCCTTCAATTCATCAAGGGAATTCATAATAGCATCGAATTTTTTGTCCAGGGCAGATTTATCAGGAAAAAAGACTTCTACGACATATAGGAACTTATCCATTGCAATGACTCCTACCAGATAGTAGAAGGCTGTTCGATCCTTGCTGGTGAACAGCACACTCCTCATGCAGCTCCCCGCATCAGCACTGCTGTCCACTTCTTTCTGCACCCAATCAAGGCTTTTAGTTTCTTTGTAATATCTTCCCAGGTGGTGAATTAAAGCCTTCTGCCAGAAGACACTATCTCCTTTAGGCTGATTTGCAGTTGTGCCGATTCGTATCCTGATTCCTTCAGCACTCTCGGCGCGATACATTTTTTCCCGCTTGAAAACGGCAAAACCATCCCCCGGCTCATAGGAGACATTGCCCCGCAGCTCTCCCAGACTGGGGTATAGGGGGTCAAGTTCCGCTATCCATCGGAAGGGAATGCTGCCCCTGTCAATGTACTCCTGATCCAGCCTGGGCTCCAGTTGAACAGTAATACGCGACAATGCAATTTGGCGTTTTAAAAGCTCAAGGGTCAGCTTTATTCTTTCTATCTCCTCCGTAAGCCTCTTAATTTCCCTTAAGATCTTAAGCCTCTCTTCCACGTCCTTTGTTCTTTCTAAAAGGGAGTAGAGTCTCTTCCTGGTTTTTTCAGCAATACTCAGTCTTGTTTTCTGATCACGATAGTATTCGGTTACATCGATGGTTTCAATGGATTTATGGACTACATCACCCAGGCCCAGAATCATATTGAATATGCTGTGAAATTGATCAGCCGGGATTCGGATCACAACGGTCTGCTCATAAGATGATTCAACATACCCGCCATTCTCTTCTGCGATCCTGGCGATCTGTTTCTTCTGCTCCTCAAGATTATCAACTAAAAGATGACAGAAACCCGAATATATCCGCTTCCTCTCCTCCGGTTTTTCCGGTGCTGCCACCGGTGTAGCCATTGATTCATCCCACGTATCTGAGATAGAGGAAGAATCGTCCAGTTTGGGTTCTTGTAAGGATTCCGCGGGAGCCATTCTCGCCATTTCTTTTTCCTCATAAGCCTTCTTTGGCCTGGGAGCTATATCAAAATCAGTGGTGGATCCGCAGCCGAAAAGAAGTATGGTCAGAATTATAAGGAAAAGGCCTCTATGCAATAAAGCTTTCATTTGATTCATAGTATACAGAAATCCTCTCTTTCTTCAAGGATTTTTATGGTGTGTACAGAAGAAAGGGGGTTCAATATAGCACCATTAAAAGAGATTAATTGACAGAAGCACCCAATAAAGTTACATTGAGTCTGGTTAGAATAAGCCCTAGTAGCTCAGCAGGATAGAGCAACGGTTTCCTAAACCGTAGGTCGGACGTTCGAGTCGTCTCTGGGGCATTGAAAGAAAAATTGAAAGAAAATGCGAGTTATTTAAATACGATAGAGTATTCCAGGGGTTTATCCAGAAGCAGTACACGTATTAAAGGGATGCGGAAGTTAACCCCGCCCCGGGATATTGTGCCCCCGCTCTGAGTGAGAATTTTTCCCCTTACCTTGACCTGAATATTAAAATAAGAAGCCTTCAGGGCAGAAGCTCCGTCCTCACCCATTGCAAGTTCTATCAATTCAAGATATTCATCCTCGGTAGTGTTATCGTTCTCCTGAGGGCCTAAACCCTCAAAAAGAGGATTCTGAAGAAAGGGAAAGAGTTCCGGAATTTGACTGAAATTATCATGGTCGAGATAAATGCGCAGGGAATATCCTTCGGATACCCTGTTAAAGGATAGAATGCCCGCGCTTCTCAGTTGATTATCACCTGCAAACAGATCTTCAATCCGGTTAAAGGCCATGTCAATCTCCAAGATTTCCGGAGCGGGAGTCTGTATTCGCTTTAATTCAACCCTGCTGTCTTCAGGAATTTCGCTTTTGATCTTATCAACATTAAAGATATCACCCTCAATGGGTTCCCCGGTAAGCTCTGCAAGTTCTTTGAGGTACTCGATGAGTACCTTATTCAGTTCGATTCTTAAGCTCATCGAGCCGGATGAGTCTGTCTCAATGAATACATGCTGTTTTACAGAACAGGATCCAAACAGGAATCCTGCTGTAATCAATAGAAATGTTAGAATTCTCTTTCCTTGTACCATGGGTCAAAATGTAGTTATTTTCATGCCACTAAGTCAAGCTCACCCCGGGATTAGAACCTGAGACTTGAGAAGAGCCTTGACTTTGTCTGAAAGCGAAACCATTTTCCTGATAAGCATCGCTTTTTTTCGAACCGGGTGTTCACAATAAAATCAGCAAACTCCTTAATCCTGGGGCAGTAGGATTCAAAACCGTTGATACACACATTTTTCTGTGCATTACTTGCAAAGAGGGATTGAGCCATTGCCTGAAAACTTCCCCTGAGAGCGCTTTCCAGGGGAGGGAACAAACCTCCGGATTCCTGCTGAGAATAATTAACCAATGAGAGGATACCTTCTTTCCTTTTTGTGTAGATCCTGAGGATCTCTTTAATGAGAAAGAGTGTACCTTTGATCCACTGGTCTACAGCGCTCTCAATAGCAGAGAAAGATACCTCCTGAAGCAGATTTCTCTCCAACAGTGGGGACTCAAGTATTAGGGCTTCATCGATCTGATCATATTGGGTGAGGAGGCGAAGAATAACATTTCGGGCAGATATTGCAGATCTTCTCTTCCAGTCCAGAATAAGGAGGTTCTCATTCCCTGAATCCGTGTTTTTTTCCGGGTTTGTGCATGCAGCCGCCACCCGGTATCCCTTTTCCAGATAGCGCTTGACCAGTTCTTCACCCAGGGATGTATCTATATCGGTTATGAGAATTACCCGCTTCATTGCCGTTTCTTATTTCTTAAATCTTATCAGCATTTTAAAATCATTACCAGCTATTTAAATACACAGTTCCTGCGATCGTGATTGAGCCATTCGAACGATATAAAGACCCAGGACAATGCCGATGAGGTAGCCAATTCCAACAAGGAGGGCAAGCTGCCGGCGATCAACCAGATATAGCATTCCTGAACGGCTCAGCAGCAGTGCCGGGAGGATCATCAGTACACCGTGAATGAGTGCAATGTAGATCGTGCTCAATTCGCCAAACAGTAGAAAGACGATGATCTGCATTCTTAAAATAAAAATATAGAGAAATGGCTTTTTCCGCCTGTTGTACCTGCCAATACCATAAAGTGAAAAAAAATTGGTATTTTAAAGGTAAATGTATAATAAAATATTATATAAGACTAATTTTAAGAAATGCCCAGTATAAAAATTAAGTATGGTTCCAAAAGAATTAGTTAATGATCTAATAAAAATGAATATAAAAGCATTAATATAACCCACACAGATTATCATTTTTTCTATCAGTAAAGGAGTTTGTTATGAAAAAACAAGTAATTATTTTGGCATGTGTGATCTTATTCTCATGTCAAGTAGTTCCAGGCAGATACAATACACTTGTCTCAACAAAAGACTGGGTCATGGGGCCATTTATTAAGGAAGATAGCTCAAACCCTTGTATAACTACACGTTCAGATACTACTTTTTATTGCAAAATAAGAAAGGAAACCATATACTGGGAAAAAAAGGATGTATTTAATCCAGCGGCTGTGGTTCGAAATGGGAAAATAAATCTATTGTACCGTGCTGAGGATAATCATGGTACATCTCGAATTGGCCGGGGTGTTAGCATGGATGGGTTAAGCTTTACGTGCGATTCTGAGCCTGTGTTTTATCCTGACAATGATTTCATGAAAAAGTATGAGTGGCCAGGCGGTTGTGAAGATCCTCGAATTGTAGAGGATAAAGATGGTACTTACTATATGACCTACACAAGCTATGATAATAGTATAGCACGGCTCTGTGTAGCTAGCTCAAGGGACCTTATCAATTGGGAAAAGCATGGTTTGGCTTTTGAAGATGCATACAATGGCAAATATATCCATGCATGGTCTAAGTCAGGCTCTATAGTATGCAAATGTGATGGAAGCAGTTTAATCGCCACCTTAATCAATTCTAAATACTGGATGTATTGGGGTGATACAGATATTTACATTGCTATTTCTACTAATCTGAAAGACTGGACACCTGTAGAGGATGAAAATGGAAAGCTAAAAATTGTCTTTTCTCCACGTGATGGCTATTTTGACAGCCGACTCGTTGAGCCGGGTCCACCTGCCATTCTTACCAAATATGGAATAGTATTTATTTATAATAGCATGAACCTTTCTCGTCTTATGGGTGGTGATCCAACCCTTCCTGAAGGAACTTATGCTGCCGGTCAAGTCCTACTTAACTCCAAAGATCCAACTCTTCTGATTGATCGTACAGAATCTTACTTTTTATTACCTGAAAAGGATTATGAAATCACTGGCCAGGTAAACAATGTTTGTTTCCTTGAGGGTCTAGTCTATTATAACAACAAATTGTTTCTCTATTATGGTGCGGCTGATTCAAAGATCGCTGTTGCAACCTACACACCTGAATAGTTACTATAATTTTATCTGATGTTTCTCCGGGACGAGTCAAAAACCAGGCTGCCGCAATAATTGAGAGTGCAAATTAAATAACGGGAAACGTCATGTCAAAAATATTTTCTGAAAAGTAATTAATAAATTTGACTAAATGGTCCTGACTCAATAAAGAAATTTACTTTAAATGGAATGAAAACAAAAATGAAGCAAATTTAAAGAAAAGGTGATATCATGAAAGATGAATATGATCTCTCATTTATCTATATTTAAATGATTGCGCTAAAAAACATAAAAAATTGACAAATAGCATAAAAATGAATATTATAAAATGCAGAAGAATGTAAATTTGTATGAAAAGGGGGTATTATATGTCAAAAACAGTAACATTAAGACTGGAAGATGATATGTACGAAAAAATCAAAAAGCATGCGTTAGAGGATAATAGGGCTATATCAAATTATATTGAAACTGCAACTTTAAGATATATGGAAAATGCAGATTACGTAGATGAATTTGAAATGACAGAAATACTAAATAGTAAAGAATTGATCAAATCTTTAAAAGAAGGAAGTGAAGACGCGAGGAATAGAAAAGGAAGATTTGTATAATCTTGTATAGAATATTTGAAACAAATCATGTAATAAAACAATACAAAAAGTTACAAGGAAGAAATAAGAAGTTAATAAACTATAAATCAACAGAGGCAATATATTCACAATTAAGAAAAGAACCGCATTATGGAAATAATATTAAAAAATTAGTTAATTGGAATCCATAAACGTGGAGATATAAAATAGGGAATTATAGAATTTTTTATGAAATAAATGAGACAGAAAAAATTATAAGTATTACAACTATACTGCAAGAGAAGGCTCTTATTAGAATAAACAAGGAAATATAATAAGACGCTGCCGGTTAGAAGAGCATGGATAGAGAAGAAAGACGTAAGCAAGCGGCCGATAGGTGTGCCGACAGAGCTTTACATCGCTCGTTTGAATGGCGGTTCTGAGCAACTCATCCGCGGCGAAAAGATGAGGGACAACGAGAAAAGGAGGTATGCAATGGGAGACAAAGGTAAGAAGGATAAGGACAAGGGTCGGAAACAGAAGATAAGCAAACGGGAAAAAAAGGCAAAAGGGAAGCTGGCGAAGCAACCGAGAAGAACCCCTTGACAGAAAGTATGGTGAGGTGTCCGCCTCACCCGTACGGTCAACATCGTCGTGTTCCTTGATGGACCGGCAATGACGGACGGTGTCAACTTGACAAGTTGAACAAAAATAGAATTAAATTAGGTATTCTTAAAGAGAAAGCTAAATATAAATTCAATGATGATTTCAAGGTGTTTCACCAGAAAAATTTGAATGTTATCATAACAGGACTCATCTCTTTCCCAGGGCGGCTGCATATATGGCGAACTGTTTCTCACCGTCAAACCCCATGACCCGGTTTAATTCATCATCAGAGAAGGCGCCTATAGCACAGACGCCGCAGTCAATATCTTCAGCACTTAAATAAAGATTCTGGCAGACATGACCTGCATCCAGGTACATATATCTGTATCCCCTTTCTCCATAGCGCCAGGTCATGCGATAAGCTACTGCCGACCATATAAAGGTTGTCGCACTGGTTCTGACAAAATCCTGCCCAAGGCAGGCTTCAGTAGTTCTGTCGGACAGCTCAGGTGCCGTGCTGATCTCGATCAGCTTATGAGCCTGGGCTAAAAACCTATACACACCTTGAGGCAGGTCTCTGACTCGATTGATCAGAAGGTATGTTTCAAGGCAGTGCCTGGCTCCGGCAGAAGGAACAGTTCTGAAGGTGGCGGAGCCGGGTATCACTTTTTTTACGCCCTGAGTACACCACAGCAGATAGGATAATTCTTCCAATTTAAGGGGCTTATCTGAGAATATGCGGAGGCTCTTCCGCTTTTCAATCGCTTCCCTTAAGGATATATTATTTACCTTCACCTGGTCCGGGGCCGGAAGGTCGATGATTCTGCCTCTGTCTCCTGCCAATTCCAGGGGAGGCTGAGGCAGGCCCCTCGCCTGATCCGTCGGGGCCATGTTATGATACTTTGTCCCTTCTATAAAGGCTTTCCCTGTTTTTTGATTCATATTCTATACCTTTTTTCAATAAATATTAGTATAGCTAAATTAGTACACATATGCTATATAGATATTGAAGATGGAGATTATGCCTTGAGAGTTGCTATTGGTCAGATCAACCCTGTTATCGGGGACTTTGCAGGTAATGAAAAAAGAATCCTCGATGCTGTACGAAAGGCAGATGCCAGGGGAGCCGAGCTTATTGTGTTTCCGGAGATGTGCATCTGCGGCTACCCCCCAATGGATCTTTTAGATCATGAGACATTTGTGCAGGCCAATCTGAAGACCCTGCGCAGCATTCAAAAGAACTCACCTTCGGAGATTGGAATTGTCTTAGGATATGTTGATAAGAACAGATCCCGCTCCGGAAAGCATCTGGCCAATACTGCGGTTCTCATTCAGGACGGGAAGATTCTCCTGACCCAGGTGAAATCACTTCTTCCCACCTATGATGTGTTTGATGAGGCCAGGTATTTTGAGCCTTCTAAGAAGAGGCATGTCATATCTTTTAAAGGTGAGAGAATAGGCATTGCGATCTGTGAGGATTTCTGGTGGGAGGCAGACCCGGCATCAGCAACCCCATACTCGATTGATCCTGTAAAAGACTTACTTGATCAGGGGGCAACCCTTATTCTGGCACCTTCGGCATCTCCCTATTACCGGGGCAAGCCGCAGATCAGACTGTCGCTCTTATCCCGCATCGGAAAGTCTTCCGGAGTGCCGGTGGTGTATGTCAATATGATCGGCGGCAATGACAGTCTAATCTTTGACGGCCAGTCAATGCTGACCTCCAGGGAGGGAAGATGCGTTTTTCTGTGTAAAGCATTTGAGGAAGAGCTTAAAATAGTGGATACCGGAAGTCAGGGTGATGAAATCGCCTTAAGGGATGAAGATGAAGAGTTGGAGCAGGCCCTGGTTTTAGGTATTAAAGATTATCTTCAAAAATGCGGATTTGATCGTGTACATATCGGATTGTCGGGAGGAATTGACTCCGCCTTAGTAGCCGCATTAGCCGCCCGGGCCATTGACCCTGACCGGGTAAAAGCCTTTGCGCTTCCATCCAGGTATTCTTCGCAAGCCGGCATTCGTGATTCTGAACAATTAGCCGGTAACCTGGGCATTCAGCTTATCCGGCTCCCCATTGAAGAAGCATTCAAAGCCTTTCTATCAAGCCTGGCCCCCATCTTCGCAGGTCGGGAGGAGGATATAACCGAGGAAAACCTGCAGGCCAGAATCCGCGGCACCTTTCTAATGGCCTATTCCAACAAGTTTAGTTCCCTTCTTCTTGCCACGGGGAATAAATCCGAACTGGCTACAGGATACGCAACTCTCTATGGAGACATGTGTGGAGGACTGGCTGTTATCGGTGACCTTTTTAAAACAGAAGTCTATGCCCTTGCCCGAAACCTGAATCGAAAGAAGAAAGTTATCCCCGAGGCAATTCTTGCAAAACCCCCGTCTGCGGAGCTGAAGCCGGATCAGAAGGATCAGGATACCCTTCCGCCGTATGAAATTCTCGATCAGATACTTAAGCTCTACATCGTACATAACCACAGCTTTGAGGAGATTACCAGAAAGGGATTTGAACCTTCCTTAGTGAGGGAGGTTTTGACCAGGGTAGGGCGTGCCGAGTACAAGAGGAGGCAGGCCCCGCCTGTGCTAAAGATCAGTCCCAGGGCCTTTGGAACGGGACGACGCATACCCATCGCCCGGGAGATCTATGAGGCCTGATCTAAGGGGATGATTCCGGGGAACTCCTCCATGACTTTTAAAAGATAGTAAGCCTCCCGGACGAATCGGTGTGTGTCGATGGGTCCTATGCTCCCTTCACTATCTATATAGGATGTGCCCAGTGGTTGTTGGATAGAGAAGCCAATTAGCCGGCCCACAATGCCTTTTATCCATTCTGAAGTTGGTCTTCCGGTGATCAGACTATCTAAGCTCAACAGCAGGTAGGAGTACTCAAATCCCTGGAATAAGAGGCGGTGAGTAGCCGTGGATTCTAAAGTTCCTCCCATCGTATTCAAAATACCTGTAGAAGGCTTCCGGTTCAGATAGATCCATGGTAAAAGAAGGTTAAAGTACACCTTAATGTTTTCAACGCGAAAACCTGATCCACTTAAGAGAACAGCGTTTTTTGCTAAAAGAAGTGCTGTCCGGGAGTCGGAGGTAACAGGCAGGGGCGGAGATACATTATAGAAATATTTGTCTCTCATGGTAAGGATTGCTTTTTTATAATAATCTCTTCCTGTTAGTTTATAGAATTCAATAAGGGGGCTTATCAGTTCAAGAACTCCAGGTCCGCTTTTAACGGGCATCAGGGAATCGGGGAGAAGCGCGGAGCCGAGATTCGTTAAATGCTTTTGAGTATCGAAAAAGGCGCCTATCAGGCGGGAAGCGGCTTCTATGTATTTTTTTCCATAGAGGCCCTTTGCTTTGATTTGATCGACCAGCTTAATAAGAAATACCGAAACTCCGGCTGCCTGTTCTAAAGAGATAACAGGGATTCCGGACTTTCTCTTTCCCATTGTTTGATTTATTCCTATCCAGGCTTCGTCTTCTAAGCTGAAACTCTCAAAAAAGAGACCGGACGGATGCTGTCCCTGTAGGGAAAAATCTGCTAAACGTAGAGAGGTTTCTATTAAGTCTTTATCATGAGCAAAATGCTTGTTAATAATCAGAGAGAGACCGGCACTGGCATAGGAGGAGAGGATCGAAGAGTTTGCTGTCCTTCGCAGGCCGTAAAATCCTTTTTTAGAAAAAAGATGCCGGGAGAGGCATTCACGTATTCCGCTGGAGAGGAGCTTAATCAGGTAATTATTTAAATTCTTTAAAGGAGCATGATTATAATTTTTAATTCTTTTCAGGGCTGCGGTAAGACCCTGTTTATGAATCTCTTGTTGAGAAGAAGTGACTACATTTAGCCTCAATCCATATTCGAATCCACCCTGTGAGTGAAATACCTGCTCTTCATTAGAGCTCTTATCTGCCGGCGGAAAATAAAGCTCAACTCGAAGATATTTTTCATCTTCTATTTGAACCTTTTTTAAACAGATATTTCCCAGGTCTTTATCGCTTTTTGGGGGGTCTAAAAAAATCAGCACTGAAGCGGGATCGGCATAGATAAACAGGGAACAGGGATAAGATGTCTGTTCCCCGGGAACACAGATGGTTTCCTTTTCAGATATAGCAGGGATAATATCGCCTGCAGATGAGGATGCCGGAAGTCCGGTCCGGGTGCAGGGAAAGAGATAGGATACAGGGGAAAGGCCTTGAAAATCGAGGCAGAAAGAGAGAGTAAAATCTCCAGGGGGTATTATGGACCAGCTTCTTTCAATTGAGATACCGTTTTCTGTTTCAAAGAAGCAGTCCCGAATGGTTGAGGTTAGGAAATAGGCAATCACATAATCTTCCCTGGAAGTGATACTTGCCGGTAGTCGTTCTTCGCCGTTCCAGAAAAGGCTGTAGCGAAGAAAAAAGCTTAAGTCTTTTTTCCGTATTTCCACAGTTCTGAAATCAGACTGTTTTATTCTCATAGATATATCCTTAGCATAAGATGGCATGGAATTCCAGTCATTGCACTGATACAATACTTAAAGCATTTCAAGCTTGAAGTTTGGGTAAAAAGCGGTCAGAATCACATCTATAATGAAAATCAATAGCTTTTTTCAGTGTAAAGTTTGCCAGCATCATGAACCGAAATGGCTTGGGCGATGTCCTGAGTGCGGCAGCTGGAACAGCTTAGAGGAGAAATCTAAAGATTCAAAAAAAACAGCGCCCGGAAAGACTGAAGGAATTATTCCGGTTCCCCTGGATTCTATTGAGATCCGGGAGGGCTTGAGATTTGATTCCGGCTTAATTGAAGTGAACCGTGTGCTGGGCGGCGGCATTATGAAAGGCTCGGCAATACTTGTCGGGGGTGAGCCCGGAATCGGTAAATCAACGCTTATGCTGCAGCTGGTTGGAGGGATCAAGACAAAAGGGCGTATCCTCTATGTATCAGGCGAGGAGTCTCCCGGCCAGTTGAGGATGAGAGCGGACAGGTTAGAAATTCACAGTGAGAAGATCGAGGTCTTTTCCGGAACCGAAATGGCTTCTCTTTTACAATTCTGTAATCAGATCAGACCTGTAATTATTGTAGTCGATTCTATTCAGACAGTTCATTCAAGTGATATTGGAAGCATCCCCGGCACGGTTAATCAGTTAAAGCTGTGCAGCCAGGAGCTGATTGATTGGGTTAAATCCAGAGATTCAGTCCTCTTTCTAATCGGTCATGTTACTAAAGAAGGATTCATTGCAGGACCAAAAGTTATTGAACATATGGTAGATACGGTACTTTATTTTGATACGGGCAGCTCAGAGATTCGCATCTTAAGGGCTGTGAAAAACCGCTTCGGACCCATCGATGAAATCGGGATCTTTAAGATGACTGATAAAGGATTAGTACAGGTTAAAGACACGGCTGATCTCTTCCTTACACACCGAAAGAAAGCGCCGCCCCCAGGTGTAGCCGTTGCCCCGGTCTATGAGGGCTCCAGGGTGCTCTTAGTGGAGATTCAGAGCCTTGTAGTACCGGCCAAAGGGGGAATATCCAGGGTCTTTTCTGATCGAATAGATGCAGGGAGAGTTTCCAGGATTGCTGCGGTTTTGGAAAAACATCTTAAAATACGTTTTTCAGATCAGGATATCTATGTCAATGTGGGAGGTGGAATTAGGATCAGTGAGGTAGGAATTGAATTGCCCTTAAGCATGGCTCTTTACTCAGCCAGGGTAAACCAGCCGATACCCGGGCTGACTGCAGTCCTTGGCGAGGTGAGCCTGGCCGGAGAAATACGCCCGGTGTCTCACCATGAAAAAAGAGTTAAAGCTGCAGCAAAGATGGGATATGAAAGGCTGATTCATCCCGAAGCCGACTGCCCGGAGGGCTTAGAGGAGGATTTATGCTTTTCAGTATCCACGATTAATGAGGCTGTTCGCACCTGTTTTATGTCTGAAGCAAGCTAGTGAAAACAGTGAGTTGTTTGGGCTAAACTGGCATTTTATGTTATGGCTGTAATAGATTTTCACACCCATGCATTTCTCAAGGTCCTGGCCGAGCGTGTAAATGTATGAAAAAACTGCTTATTGCACTGATTTTCGTATCTATTAATAACAGCGGTCTCTGGTGTACAAATGACGATTCCCCTGATAGAAGTATTCTTATTCTTTTTGACCTCTCCCATAGTATGGAGCTAAAGGATCAGGAAACAGGGAAACAAAGGCTCGATCAGGCTTTAAACATGGCAGTGAGTATTACAAAGAATCCCTTAGAAACAACCCTCCGCACGGGTCTCAGGCTCATCTTCTGGATTTTTCTGATCACTTTTTTCATTCTGTGCACCGTATTTCTAAAATCAGTATTGAAATGGCGGGCAGGTGTACTAAAAGCAAGAATCCCTGTGAAGAAGATGTATTTTCTAAAGCTGCATATTCGCAGGCTCACGGACGGTAAGGACATCATGTGCAATTTCGATTATTTACCGGTAACCGTAGGTCCGAGCAGCAGGGCGGATGTTCTTCTTCCTACGAAGAATCGTTTGCAGTTTACCATCGATCTCAAGAATGAAGAGCCATATTTTTCTTCCCGTTCCATGATCATTATCAACGGGGTAGCCAGGAGAGAAAAGAGATTAAAGAAAGATGACTACCTGTTGTTCGGAAAATATCGTGTATTTTTCAGAGGACTATCAATAGCAGAGACTCCCAGGTATGTTCACCCAAAACCATCTTTCGTCTTTCAACTGCCCGCACTTATTGTCTTTTTTGCCCTGGCACTGGCTGCCGGAGTGCCCAGGACAGATGTCCGGGAAACCCTTCCAGCCATAACAAATGTAATGAGGCTGCCTGATATAAAACGGTCTAAAACGATGATCATAGAACCGGGAATGAGGGCTGATTTCTTTAAAGCGGATATTCTATTTATTCACGCTCATCCGGATGACGAGAGCCTGGATTTCGGCGCTCTTATGGCAAGAGCATACAGGGGAGGGAAAAGAACGGTTACCATTTTATTTACCGACGGCGAAGCGGGAATTGATCAGTACCCGGGAAGAAGGGTTGGGGAGAATTATCCTGCTTATCGTCTTAAAGGCTCCCGCTTAGCCGAAGTACGTATTCAGGAGGCCGGGCATGCCCTGTCCATTTTAGGGTCAGAGGTCTATATAAGACTGGGCTTGAGAAACAATCCCTATAACAGCCTCCGGGATGTGCTTTCTCTTAAGGAAGTTATCCGGCGCTGGGGAGGAGAGAGTAAAAACGTAGAAACCCTGGTAGAACTGCTTAAAGGGTTCAGACCGGATATTGTAATCTCACCTGATGACCACTCAGATGCCTTTGAGCATTTTGAGCATGAGGCGGTGGGTTATATTGTTAAACGGGCTTTAACTGTCTTAAGGGAGAGAGGCCATTATTTTGTGAAGGGACACCTTGTCTCAGTGGATCCGCTTCAGAAGGACAGGTATAAGGAGGTACTGGGCATAAACGCCATGGAGAGGGTTCCCTATTCCGGACTGACCTTTAGAGCCATTCAGGCCCTGGCCCTGAAGGAGCATATTACCCAGAGGGATGCTTCCGTGGTAGGACTTGAAAGGCTCCCTAATTTTAAGTATGAATACTACCATAAAATAAGGTGGGCCTTCGATCAGCCGGTTCAGGAATATTTCAAATAGGTGCTCCCTGCTTTACTGCAAGTTCGTTCAGCCTCTCCAGGCGCTGGGCTAATAAACGGGCGAGAAAAAAACCGTAGTGCGGGTTTTCCTTTATGGAGTTTATAAAGGCTTCTTTAGAAATCTTTATCAGCACCCCTCTGCCTACCGAACGTACAGTAGCGGATCGACGGTTATTGAGCAGGAAGGACATCTCGCCTAAGAAGATGTCGTCCGGTGTTAGGGTAGAAACCCTTTTTCCTTTAGTAAGAATATCGAATTTACCTGATACAATATAGTAGAGGTGACTCGATTTATCCCCCTGGTTGAATACAACTTCCTGATCCTGGAAGACTAACTCTTCCATATCGGTAAAAACCTCCGGAATCACATTACTCTCTTTGTCCTTATGCTCTATTTCGAAGATAACTTCGTTCCCCTTTTCATTATAGCTTAAGCTGGACATATATAATGAAGCTATGGAGATGCCCCGTCCATGCGATTCCTCAAGCCCTTCGGCTCCTGTCTGAGTCTGATAGGCGCGCCAGTCGAATCCTTCGCCCTCATCCCGTATCGTAAACGAGGATTTTTTTGGAGTGATCCAGTAATTCATGTACACCTTTTTTTTAGCTATTTTAGGATTCTTATTCTTTTCCCTCATAAGATCCAGTATGTCTCTGCCGAGGGCCTGCCACTCAGTTTTTTCCTGGTAATTGATCCGGCAGTTGCCGTGCTCTATGGCATTGATCAGCAGTTCCATCACGGCTAAATGAAAGGATTCCTTTTCATCGTGGTTAAGCAGATTAGAGTTATAGAGAAAATTGGCTAACAGGTTGGAGTATGTAGTCATATCAAAGGGGTCATTAGCCATCACAAATGATCCAGAGAAGTTAGATTGAAGCAGGCTGTGAATATCCCGCTGAAAAAGGATAGCCCGGTTCTGATTCAGTATGCGAAGCAGACGTGGGAAGTAGAAATCGAATTCCCCCCGAATGATCAGTGCCAGGATATTCACATTCTGGAAATCTTTGAGCAGTTCCTTCTCATTCTTCCTATCATGGATCAGTATTATTGACCCGTAATGCAGCCAGGGGTCTTTGCTCATTACTTCGATTATGGGATCAATCTTGATATACCTATCCTCACAGTTAAAAATATCTATCTCAGGGAGTTCGTATTTCAAGTACTGTAATATCAGGTTTTTATCGCGCAGATAGACGGGGGTAAATTCATCTCTAAATTCCATACAATGCTGGAGAATAGAGCTGTTCAGGCTGTCATCAGTACTGAAGACTGCAATATTTCCCATTTTTTACATCATCCCGATCGAGCCGGATAGACTTTGATTCTGTCTTCACTTCACTTCACTGGACCATCACAGAGATTTTGCTTTAATTCTCTCCATGGCCCAAAGGGTATACTTTCTTACCTTCTTATCAGGATCGTTTTCCAGAGCCTGAAGGATCTCGTTACCCTCTTTTGTTTCCAGCTTTTCTAAAGCCTTAATTACCCTGACCCTTACCTCCTCAGCAGGGTCCCGGGCGGCTAAAACCATTCCCCGAAAGGCTGAACGGGTTCCCACTAAAGAGAGGAACTCAGCCGCATTCTGCCTTACTTCCGGGTCCCGGTGAGAGAGCTTTCTGATTTTGTATTCCACATGACCGGTAGCTTCCAGAATCTCTGCTAAAAATGGTTTCAGGGAGGGTATGTCTTCCCTTAACAGCTCTACCATGGCCTGTTCTCCGTATTCCTTTTTTTCTTTAAACACTAAAGTAATCTTATCACGCAAGGCAGGAGAGGCGTCTTTAAAGTTTTCCACCATGCAGGCGATTTCTTTTTTATCACCCTTCCTCGCAAGAGCGAGGACAATTTTATCGACCAATTCTTCCTCTTTTTCCAGCCTTTCAATAAGTATGTCTATTGAGGTTAATGAGGGTGAAACCCCTAAGCCCTGAATGGCAGCAGTTTTTACAGATTCAATTTCATTATCTTCGAAGAGAAGCGCCTTTAGATGGCTCAATGATTCATCAGAGCCGTAAGAGCCGAAGGCTTTGGCTACTTCTTGCCGAACTCTGTCCACCGGGTCCCTGAGCATGGATACAGCCTGATTTAAGGAACGATAATCCTGAAATTCCACTAAGGACCAGACAGAGGCAATCCGCACATCCGGGTCGGCATCCTTTAAGGATTTTCGAATCGCTTTAAGAAAATCCTTTTCTTCGGTAGCTGCCAAAGAAGCAATAAGTGCGGCCCTTACCTTCGCATCAGAGGATTCTAAGAGCTTGGTGACCTTCTCGTTGAACTGGTCAGTGGGAAACTGGGATAAAACCCTGGTGAATTCCTTGGCTTCTTCTACGGGCAGTACAGGAAGGTTTTCCAAAATAGTCTGAAGACAGTAGAGCATTCCCATTTCTCCAAGGAGCTTTACCGCCTCAATCCGCACCGGGTGAGGATAAGCCGTCCTGTCTGATTTAAGGATTTTAAAGATCTGCTGCAGGACCAGGGGCTGGGATATTCTCTTCAAGGTTCCCCGCAGGGCATCCTTGGCCGGAAAATCAGGATCTTTAAGGAATGAGAGCAGAGTTTCTGTATAGAAGAAATCTCCACGCTCAGGAAGGGCGGTGATGACCAGGTTCATGAGCTTCTCATCATCTTTCCACTTTAAAAGCTCCCGGTCTAAAAGTTTCAGAGATTCCTCTGAGCCTCTCTTAGAAACGCAGTTCGTCGTGGCCTGGTAGATCTTGAAGAGATTTTCCTCATTGTTAAATTGGGGAAATACCTTTTTTGCCAGAGTGTGGATGTGTGCCCTTTCTCCGGTTTTGGAGAGAATTCGGGCACAGATAAGCAGCGTGGCGGGATTATTGGTCTCCCTTATGGCGGAGAGAAAGGAGGTAATGTTCACCTGGCTTGCTTTATCGAGAAGCTTATAGTTTCTCTCAAGTGTCTCCTTATCGCCTAAATCCACATCCAGACAGAGACGCTTTAGTGTGCCGCACTGCGCCAAATAATTAGCCGCTGCAAAGCGAAGCTCGAGATTGTTAGTGTTTAAAAAGCTCAAGGCTGTGCTTTCATCTTCCTTGGAGCCGGTATCGAGCAGCTCAAGCACGTGGAATATCTCGTCTTCATTCAGCTTCTCCGGATCAAGTGTATAGAGATCTGAAAAGTCCTGCTGGATTCTCTGCCAGGCTGTCTGCCGCACCTCGAAAACCGGGTCATTCAGTGCCAGCTTTATTAGTTCGTTGTAGAATTTTTCCCTCTGTCCCGGGTTGAACTCAGAAGCTACAGTCTTCCTGACCAGGGGATGAGGATCTGATAGGGCATCCCAGAGAGCCCGTGTGGAGCGATCCTCATGATCATAGAGTAGGATCTTGATCGCGAAGTATCTAACGGGCCATTCAGGATCGCCGGTCATTTCCCGGATTTCCGAAAGCTTTTCCCGGAAAATCTCATAGGCATCCTGACCGCCGAAAGGCTCGCCGATACCGGCTAAGGCCAACCTGCGCATGTACAGAAAATCCTTGCTTTCCTCGAGCCAGGATATTAATAGCGGTGCCAGATTTTTTTTCTCTAAACTGATTAAAAAGCATTTAAACAGGCCTTTCTTTGGGGCATACTCTAAAACCCGCTGGAAATCCTTCTTTCTCTTTTTTATGCCCAGATTCGTTACCCAGATATCATCAATACCGGTTAGAGATATAATTTCAGAGCCTATCTTTTGAGCATATTTTTCTATTTTCCCGGATTTTCTCTGCAGAGACTCAAGGCCATATTTCTTTTTAAACAGAGATTTGAACTTGTCGGGATCCTGGTGGAGCTTTTTAAGGTTCTTATTAAAGCGGGCCCTGCCTAAGAAGAAGCATAGTATAAGGGTAAGGACAGCAATAATGACGACCGGTACGCCTATTAAAAGCTCAAGCGGAACCGTCTCGAAGAATGTTCTTATACTTTCCATAATGTCTCCTTATCTTTTGACTTTTTATGAAACCCGTTTAAGCACTCTATAAATGGGAATGGGCTCGGATTTTCCTTTCACCTTGACCGGTGCCCTTTTTTCCAATTTAAAGTGATCAGCAATATGGTCCCTTGTACTCTGAGTAATGATTATCTCGTCAGCCTCAGCGACCCCCTCTAAACGAGCTGCCACGTTTACAGTATCGCCGATTACTGTGTAGTTCATGCGCCTGTTGCTTCCCAGGTTCCCGGCAACGATCGACCCTGTATGCATACCGATCCCAATCTTCAGATTGGCCGCCTCACCGTGGAAAAAATGCCTCTGTTTTGATCTCACCAGATCCTGAATCTCCAGGGCGCAGGAGACAGCCTGGATGGCATCCTCTTCCACTGTTTGAAGGGGTACACCCCAGGCAGCCATAATGCAGTCACCGATAAATTTGTCGATGTAGCCTTTATGTTTTATGACACTTTCAACAGCCTCACCGAAATACTCATTTAGCACCTCAATAATATATTCGGGATCCCTGCCCTCTGAAAAAGATGTATAGCCGCGGATATCAGCAAAAAAGATGGTGGCCTCTTTCTTATCTCCCCCAGGTTTGACTAAATGGGGAGTGTCGACCAACTGACTGACTATCTCGGCGGAGAGGTAACGGGAAAACATGTCTTTAATTATTCTTCTCTCTTCCACAACCTGTTTCATCCTTCCCTGGAGTTCTCTCTCCCTGGTTTGATCTGTAAATAAAAGGGTACTGCCCTCAAGCCTGCCCCTTTTCCCCATTAAAGGGGAGATATTAAGGGCAAAGTCCATATCCTTTTGCTGGGTGCGGTAGATGCCCTTGATGCCTAAGACCTCTTTTTTCTCATTGCGAGAGTCGTCTATCTCTTTGACAATTCTCCTTGCCAGGGAGTTCTTAAAAATACTGTCGATTTCACTTCCAATGTGGGATTCATTAAGATTGAGGCTCTCTGCGGCAGACCTGTTGAAATAGCGTATCTTGCCGCGCTCATCCGTGGTTACCAGCAGATTGGTCATGGAAGAAAAAATGCCTTCCTGATACCGCTTAAGCTCTTCAATGCGCTTAAGATAATCTTTTAGCTCCTGGAAGAGCCTGGCATTCTGTAGCATGCCTCCAGACAGTTTGGTAAAAGAATCTAAAAAGCGGAAATTCCTCCTCCCGTAATAAAAGGCTTTACTTTTATTAAGAATAAGTACGCCCAATTTAGCCGTCTGGGTGGAAAGCGGCAGGGCGATTCCACTGGCCATGTCGGGATGGAGTAATAATTCTATGAAAGGACTCTCCTTACGCTCAAGCAGCAGTACTGCTTCATCGCTTTCTTCAATAAATTCCATGAGTTCCGATTTAAAAGAGAAGGTTTCAGGCACCTGGAACTTTCCCCTGCGATAAATCAGCCTGAGATTGCTCTTTACCTGTTCCGGATCTTCGTGAAGATAGAGGCAGGCAATGTCGGATTTGGTAATATCCAGGCTTTGCTCAACAAGTACCGAGACCATGGGTTTGAAGCTGAGATCACGGGAAAGGATGGATCCGGCCCTTACAAGCTCATCTAATGTACTTTCTATTTTGACTTCCATCCAAGACTCCTGATCTATTATATACAAATTATAGCATCTTTAATACTTTTTTTAATTCTTTTCTCCAAATTATTTTTTTTGGTGATAATTGATGTATACAGGCCTCGTCTGCATACACATGCCGTCCGGCTGTTGCAGGCTTGCCAGAGCCGGGGTGTGCGTATATGCTCATTAGCATGAGTAGCCTGGTATGGGTGGATTTGGATTCAAAGGCCCCGGACCACAACTTGAGGGGTTTATCCCGGGGCGCTAAACAAGGAACACTTCTATGTGCTGTAATTAAGGCGAACGCCTACGGCCACGGCGTTGCTGAGATAGTAGGGATTCTGCCTTCGGCAGACTGGTTTGCCGTTAACTCGATTGAAGAGGGTTTGGAATTGCGGGCCATGAAAGTAGAAAAACCGATTCTTCTGCTCGGCTATGTGCCCTTAAAAAGGCTACGTGAGGCTGTTGCCGCTGATCTTAGTCTGACACTTTACAATCGGGAAAGCCTGGAAACCCTGGCAAAGATTGGTCCTGTTAGCCGGACTACCGGATCTCGGGCAGCAGATGTTGGGGAAGCGCCTGCCAGGGTACATCTGAAGGTAGAAACAGGCACCGGGCGACAGGGAATCATGATTGAGGATTTAGAAAGCTTTGTACAGCAATTATTGAATACAAAGGGAGTTGTATTTGAGGGAATATCAACACATTTTTCCAATATAGAGGATACTCTCAACCATGAGTTTGCTGAAGAACAGCTAAGTAGATTTCACGATGCATTGAATATTGTAAAACGCCTGAAAGTTAAAAACCTTATCGTTCATATGGCAAGTACTGCAGCCAGTATACTTTTTCCCAAAACACACTTTAACATGCTTCGGGCCGGCATAGGGATCTACGGCTTGTGGCCCTCCCGGGAAACCTACCTTTCAGCCCGCATGGGACACAGCCGCGTTCCTGATCTTAAGCCCGTGCTCTCCTGGAAGACCAAAATTGTTCAGATCAAGATGCTGCCTGAAGGCCATTATGTTGGCTATGGATGTACGTACAGAACAACCCGGCCTACTAAGCTTGCAGTGCTTCCCGTGGGGTATGCAGACGGATACGATAGGGCCCTAGGGAATACGGCCTACGTTTTAATGCATGGTAAGCGGGCTCCTGTCATCGGCAGGGTATGCATGAATCTGACTATGGTTGATGTTACAGATATTCCAGATGTTAAACTGGAAGATGATGTGGTCCTGCTCGGTATGGATGGAGATGAAACAATTTCAGCGGAGCTCATGGCCTCCTGGGCAGGGACTATCAATTATGAAATTGTAACACGGATCAGCCCGATTATTCAGCGAAGGGTCAAGTGATCTGGACAATAGTGTGAAGAGCCGGGAGCTTGAGGGTAAGATCGTACTCCCTGGCACCTGTAATACTTTTCAACTGCTCAAAGGTCATGGGGACCCCCGTAGAATCAGTGCCCGCTGCAGGATAAATAGTATCAAAAAGCTTTAGATGTTTATCCAACAGGATAGGTATCTCATTAACACCAAAGGGACAGACTCCTCCCGGATTAAAACCTGTGGCCTTAAAGGTTTCTGATGCATCGGCCATCCGGGTTTTTACCCCGATAAAACTCTTAAGCCTGGATGAAGAAACCTTCCGGTCTCCCGGACATACGACCATGAAAAACTTCTTTTCTCTGCTCACGAAGAGGAGGGATTTTGCGATTTGTCCCACAGTGACACCCAGTGCTTTAGCTGCCAAAGGAGCAGTGGGAGTAGTTCCTTTTTCAAATTGAATGACTTTGAGGTCGTATTGATCAAGAATCCTCTGCACTTTTTCAGGAATCATGCAAGCAGCACAATATCGGTCTGCCTGGAAAAAGTCAAGGGATTTTCCGGGCCTGGTAGAGAGGAGAGGGCGTCAACTGTTTTCACCAGGTTAGGTTAAAGATGTTATCTCTTCACGAATCTTTGCAAATTGGGGCTTTAATATATCATAAATGATTCTGATGCGCTCGTCGTGATGGATAAAAGAGGACTTCATGGCATTAATAGTGATTTTCTCCAGATCTCTCAAGGTCAGGTTATAATGCTTGACAGCGAGCTGCATCTCTTTCTCGAGTGTGGTATTGCTCATTAGTCTGTTATCCGTATTTAAGAATACCCGGAAATTATTGCGATAATAGATGGGGAAGGGGTGTTCATCAAAGGATTTGGCGGCTCCTGTATGTACATTGGAGGAGAGACACATCTCCATCGGCATTCTCCTATCCCGGATAAAGTGGGATAGAGAGCCCATCTTCTCTATGCGGCTGCCATGAATCATCATGTCCTCTATAATCTTAGTGGCATGGCCGATGCGGTGGGCTCCGCAGATCTGGATTGCCTGCCAGATAGATTCCATACCGAAGGCCTCACCGGCATGAATGGTTATATTGAAATTCTTGCTGCGGATATATTCAAAGGCATCTACATGTTTTTTTGGGGGGTGTCCGAATTCATCACCGGCAATATCAAAACCGACTACACCCTTCTCTCTGAAAGAAACCGCCAGCTCGGCAGTTTCTAAGGATACGGTCTGATCCCTCATGGCACAGAGAATCACTCCATACTCAATACCTGTTTGTTTTTTCCCGTATTCAAGACCCTGAAGAACGGACTCAACCACTGTTTCTGAATTCATTTTGCCCCTGGTATGCAGCATGGGAGCAAAGCGTATTTCCGCATAGACCACATTATCTGCAGCCAGGTCTTCAACAGCTTCCCCGGCTATCCGCTCCAGGGCTTCCGGTGTTTGCATCACAGAGAGCGTAACATGAAAGCCTTCAAGATAGAGTGCCAGACTTTTTCTCCTGGCTCCGCGGTGAAACCAATCAGCCAGTTCCTCTGGATCATTGGATGGGATTTTAATATTATACTCTTTAGCCAATTCTATAATAGTTGACGGCCTCACTCCCCCATCGAGGTGATCGTGAAGCTCCACCTTGGGAATTCTTTTAATCATTTTTTGAGTAACCATGGTATGATTCTAATACCGGGCCTAATTAATGACAAGGCTGTGTAGGGAAGAGCGTCTGAAGCCAAATATTTTTTATGGTAAGATTACCTGAGCAGGGCGGTAAGATATGGAATAGCGATAAAGGTTCCTAAGGCACTGCCCAGGCTTGAGAAGAAAAAGACTAAGAGTATATGTGTTATCCTGTTTCTGAAAAATCCCTTAACACTGAGTAAATCTTCATGAAGACTCTCAAAGTCCGTAACCCGGGGTTTACGTAGAGCTGTTTCCAATATCCCCGTTAAGATTCCGACACCGATAGTCGGGTTCATCGAAGTGATGGGAGCGCCTATGAAAGCGGCGATAATGGTCAGGGGATGGGCCATGGTAATGAGAGCTCCCAGGGCTGACAGTGTACCGTTCACTAAAACCCACTTCCACATCATTGAAAGGCTGAGCTCCCAGCCCGATCTGAAAAACCCTGCAGCAAACAATCCGACTATGATGATGGGTATTAGATAGGGAAGTATTTTAGCGATTCTCCCCTTGGGAGGGATGACTTCAATAGAGGATAGATCATTCTCGATAGTATGCCGGTTTAAGGCCTTTAAGTTTTTCACGATGCCGCTGACATGACCGGCGCCTATTACGGCAACAACTTTGGATCCTTCTGAATTATAGATACGAGTTGCCAGATATCGATCCCGCTCGTCGAGTAATACTTCTTTCACAGACGGTAAAAAATCAGCAAGCTCCTCCATCATGCTTTCAAGTGTATTTTTCTGTTTCAGTTTTTCGATTTCCTCTCTGTTAAGTTTTTCATTGCTGAAAATGGATGAGAGCATGGCCGCCAGCATTTTGTTTTTCCCCCAGAGACTGGATTTTGCCCAGGCCCTCTTTAAGGTAATCTGAATATCCCGGTCGCAAAAGCTAAAAGGGATTCCTGATATTTCAGATACTTTTATAGCTTCAAGCATTTCCGCTCCAGGAGAAACACCCAGATCCAGGCCAAGCCTTCTCTGAAAAGAGGAGAGTACCAAATTGGCTAAAAGCAGAAATCCCTTTTCGCCCCTGAGTACTTCGGTTATATTGAGATTTTTCCAGGAGTTTTTTTCTCTTAGGGATTTATAGCGGGACTCATCGATCTCGATGCACACATGGTCCGGGTGTTCTGTCTGAATAACACGCCCTACCTCGTCAACACTCTCCATGGACACATGGGCTGTGCCTAAAAGAATGATCTCTCGTTTTCCCAATTGGACTTTAGTAATCGTTTCATTCATAGAGTATGTTAATATATAAATCTTGAGGCTTTTGAGCAAGCTTGAATCTTTGAAATACGACTGTTAAAATAACAAGCCGATGAAAAAAAAGATTTCCAGTGCGTACTACCTTATTCCGATTGTCTATTTCTGCGTGATCCTTTTTTTCATTTATCTTCAATTTTCTGCCAAAGAAGAGTTTAATGATAAAGTAGGAAATCTCTATATTTCCGGAATAAGCTCCGGAGGATCATTAATCAGAGGATCGGAAATTGCAGAATTAAAGATCAATTTTAACGGTTTTGAGCTTATATTCAGTAAAAGACGGGCTTTAATTGCAGGTTTTTCAGGCGGCGCTAAAAAAAAGCTGCGCATCCAATCCTATAATACTTTCGTAGATGGATTAGAGATCCAATTTTCCAGTAATATATTGATTCATTTTAATTTAAACGGACATCCAGGGGATAAAATCGAGCTGATTCCGATAATTCCAAATAAATTAGGCAATCTTAGCTCTCTCTCGATTCCATTTCATATAAATAAGGGACATGTGGAAAAACTGAAAGGAATTCCGCTTTTAAGACTCAATAATGAAATGGGAGTATTTTACATATCATTACCGGCAGGATCGAAAGTTGAACTGGAGAACTCCAGGCTGGTCATGAATACTGTTCGTTTTGATGGGGAGCCGACAATTCTTATTGAGCGGAAAAATGAGAGTGATCTTGAACCTTTTCTATATTGGTTTACAAGAGATTTGCCTGGTGTAGAGGAAGAAAAATATCAGAGGCAGGTGACACTCTTCCTCGATAAAGCTTACAGTCGTCTTAAGGATCTGAAACTACTTGAGAGTGATTTAATAGAAGATGTGGAAGCTGCAGGTATCGCCTTTTTATCTGAGGCGGCCGGAAGGGGTGAGTATCGAAAAGCCCTGCTTAGCTTTTCCAAACATATCCGGGAGCTTATTAAATATAATCCCGATGCTGCACTTCCCTTTCGAACATCTCCTTATCTCGGCAACTTATCTGCTTTTCTTAAGGAAGTTCAGATTCAAACGCCAGGCCGGATCAGTCGCGTTACTAATTTCATAAGGCAGTCAGATCGTTCAGTTTTTTTAACCCCACTGTTAATCCGCTTTATTCTAAATCATGCTCCATTCTCCTTAGTAGAAGAAGTAATTCGTTTAGCAGACAGTGTGGATTTAGAAACCGAATCAATTACCATACTCTGTGGTGTACTTGATGCTTACTTGGAAGCTGCGCGTTGGGTCGAACTCACCGATACAATGACCGCCCGGATTCGAGATATTATTAACATGAGGCTTCTGCCTGCCATTATACGTACGGACAAGGGGATCTTTCTCATTACATCCCCGGAAGGAATTGCGGATGCAGGTGAGTCTTTAAAAGCCGGAAAGCTTATAATTCAAGCCGGCAGGGCCCTAACTGAGCCTTTGCTTGATTCAATTGGCAGGAACCTGATTCTCTCTATAATACGGCTGGCAGACGGGCGGGGTTTTCTGCCTTTACAGCTTGAGTTTCAAGACAGCCGGCTTGAGTACGGACCTAAAGTATTAGCTCCGGAAAAAATCTATACATCTGTTACTGACCGGCGATATACTCCGGTGGAATATCCCCTGTACCGGTATCTTTATCCCGGTACCTGGCTTTGGACTGCCTCCCAGGTGGATAGTATAGAGATTAACAGCATCAGGTATCGATTTTCCCTTTCCTTCCCTCAAGGAGAAGCTCATTACATCATCATTCAGGGCATTCGGCCCTTCAAGAGTCTTGTGCTCCATGGAATTCTCTGGAACCCGGATCCAGGCTATTATCGCTATACGGATGGCTGGTTCTATAGTGAATCAAGTCAGACCCTCTTTCTAAAGCTGACCCACCGTAAATCGAAAGAAGACATAATAATCAATTATCAGTGATTTACCCTTCTGCAACAATGTATTATTTTATTAATGATGAAAAAACCGTCGGATGAACGTCTTTTAAAATATCTACATCACAAATGGAATAAAAGAACCCTATCGATCATGTCACTGATCTGCGAAAGATTTATTTTCAAAGGCTGCTTTACCGATATCGACACAATCGGGCTCAGTAGTGTTAAAAAAAGGATAAAGGCCGGTAAACATCTGATCTTTATCCCTGACCATCAAAGTGAATACGATTGGATTATTATTCAAAGCAGACTGTATAGAGCAGGCATCAAAACCGTTATACAGGCAGGAGACAATCTATTTGTCGGGCCTTTAGATCCAATATTGAGAGAATGCGGCGCTTTCATGACTATTCGTCAGAACCGGAAAATCTATGCCAAGCACTGGCTCAATAATATTATGTTCAAACACCTGGGCAGAAGACCCTTGATTATTACTAAAGAAATGTACAGCCGCTTATATATAAAACAGCTTAAAAACATTTTAGGCAAAGAAAGATTCAACCTGTTGGTGTTCCCCGGATATGAAACAGATCCCTATTCAGGCAAGGTAAAATACGGTCGTTCATACAGCGGTGAATTTAATCCTCTATCTCCCCATGTTTTTATCATGGTTTCAAAGGCAGTCAGGGAATTGGGCCTGTCAAATGTGGAATATATCCCGGTAAATGTAACCTATGAAAGGGTTCCCGAAGATATCTTATTCAGAGAGTTCAAGGCAGATACTAAAAAGAAACAAATAGCAAAATATATCTATGATCATTACTACACCTTTATAAAAGCGCCCTTTTCCAAAGAACTGCGTCAGGTAAAGGCCAGGGCCTGCGTGAAATTCGGCAGAGGAATTCCTGTCAATTTGAAAATTAGGGCCCGGGAGCTTGCAGAATCTATACGCTGTCAGATCGGCAGGCTCATAAGAGTCTATGAGAGCATGATTGTTTTTCATTCACTGAATAGCAAATTTATTCTTTCTAAAGAGGAGCTTAAGAAGAATATTTTAAAGAATGTGGAAAAGTTAAGGGCTTTAGGCATCGATTGTTCCCCGTTATATAAGAAATCCGGTGAGATGTTCAGCCTTGATGCCATGTTAAACCGGGTTAAAAAATGTTTTAACTTAAGGCAGAGTCCTATTATCCCATTAAAAACCTATTTAACTTTAGAATACGATGAAAATGAGGTCTTTATTCATAATCCGCATCTGGCTTCCTACTATGGGAATCAATTGACCTATATCCTGAACAGGGGAGAGACTTGCAGAAATATATAGTAAAAAGTGCCCTTTATGAGTTATTCTTAATAATGGAGGAAGAGGATGAGTGATGATCCCCTCGCTGTGCCTACCCGGGAGACGGAGCTTGAAGAAGAGATCCGGGTTGAAGAGCCTAAGATGTATCGTGTTGTCCTCTACAATGACGATTATACAACCATGGAGTTTGTAGTGGAGGTGATAACATCGGTATTTCACAAGCCCGCTGCAGAGGCGACTAAGATAATGCTGGATGTACATAAGAAGGGTAGGGGGAGTGTGGGTGTGTATACCTATGATATCGCCAGGTCCAAGATCAACCAGGTTCATGAAATGGCAAGAGAGAGGGAGTATCCCCTCCGGTGCAGTTGCGAGGAAGCCTGATTGCAAGTAAATGATGAATTAAACCAGATCCTTATTGCAGGCTATCAGGAAGCTAAGTTGAGACAGCATGAGTTTGTTACGCCCGAGCACCTGCTGTACGCTTCTTTATTCTTTGCAAAAGGCCAGGATATAATCAGCAACTGCGGAGGGAATGTAAACAGGCTTAAGAATAAACTGCAACATCACCTGTCCACGCTTATCCCGGTTGCAGACCAGTCGGAGCCGCTGCAGTCGCATGGCTTCCAGTCCGTCATGGAAAGCGCCATCCTTCATTCCTTCTCTGCTGAAAAGGATGAGGTTGATTTCGGAGACGTATTGATAGCGTTTTTTGGGGAGAAGGAGTCTTTTGCAGTCTATTTTTTAAAGAAAGAGGGAATTGTTAAATACGATCTGGTCGGCTATATCTCCCATGGGGTGTCTAGGTTCCCTGAAGAAGAGTCTCATGAGGAGGCCCTGCCGGCGGACGGCAGGAGGGAAGAACCTAAGGTCTTAAGGGCCTTTACTACAGATTTAACTGAAAAAGCGCAAAGAGGTGAAATGGACCCTCTCATTGGCCGGGAGGATATACTTAAGCGTACGATCCAGGTTCTCTGCCGCAGGATTAAGAATAACCCTATCCATGTTGGTGATCCGGGGGTGGGAAAGACAGCCATTACTGAAGGACTGGCCCAGCTAATTGTAAGCGGCAAATTGCCCAGGGCCTTGAGAGACTATAAAATTTACTCTCTGGATATGGGAGCTCTCCTGGCAGGCACGCGTTACAGGGGAGATTTTGAAGAGAGAATGAAGAGGGTGTTAGCAGAGCTTCAGAAGAAGAGTAAGGTCATCCTGTTTATCGATGAAATACATACGGTTGTCGGCGCCGGGGCCGTTTCCGGGGGAAGTATGGATGCTTCGAATATATTGAAGCCGGTACTTGCATCAGGAAAGATAAAGTGTATCGGATCTACAACCTATGAAGAGTATAAAAAGTATTTTGAAAAGGACCGGGCCCTTTCCAGACGATTTCAGAAGATTGAGATTGCCGAAACCTCGATAGAAGAGACTTACCAGATACTGCAGGGTCTGAAATCCCAGTACCAGTCTTACCACAATGTACTCTATTCGGATGATGCTCTGCGGACAGCCGTTGAGCTGTCCGCTAAATATATCCAGGACCGCCATCTGCCGGATAAGGCTATTGATATTATTGATGAGGCGGGTTCCTGGGCGAATGTATTTTCCGAAGAGGATGATCTTAGTGAAAAATCTATTACACCTAAAGAGATCGAAACCGTTATAGCCAGGATCGCCAAGATACCGGAGCAGAGTGTATCCGCATCGGAGGTTGAGAAACTCCAGAGCCTGGAAGCGGGATTGAAAAAGGTCATCTTTGGACAGGATGAGGCTTTGGGGAAGGTATTGGGTGCCATAAAGGCATCGCGCGCAGGGTTTCATAAAGAGAATACACCGATTGCCTCTTTCCTGTTTGTAGGTCCTACCGGTGTCGGTAAAACTGAGCTTGCAAGACAGCTTTCCTCTCAGTTAGGCGTTCCTCTTCTGCGCTATGATATGAGCGAGTACCAGGAAAAGCATACGGTTGCCCGTTTGATCGGCGCACCTCCGGGGTATGTGGGCTATGAAGAAGGGGGCCTGCTCACAGATGCTGTACGCAAGCACCCCTATTCTGTACTACTGATGGATGAGATTGAGAAGGCTCATGATGATATTTTTAACACCCTGCTCCAGGTTATGGACTATGCCACGCTTACGGATAACAGTGGAAGAAAAGCGGATTTCCGGAATGTCATTATCATTATGACCTCTAACGCCGGAGCCAGAGAGATCGGCAAACAGTTGGTGGGCTTTGGCGAGCGGGATATCAAAAATGATGCACTTGCACAGGCTGTTAAAACAGTCTTTTCTCCGGAGTTCCGGAATAGACTGGATGCAGTGGTAAACTTCAATAATTTGAATGAACAGATAACTCTTAAGATAGTGAAGAAAGAGATAGATGAGTTTAAGGAACAGCTTAAGTCCAAAAAAATCACTCTTACCGTTACCCGGAGATGTATGAAGCGGCTGGCAGAAGAGGGTTTTTCTCCTGAACACGGCGCACGGGGAATTTCTCGCCTGATCCAGGATAAGATCAAAGCCTTTTTTGTGGATGAGGTACTTTTCGGAGAATTAGCCGGGGGGGGGAAGGCCCGGGCTGACCTTTCGGGAAATGATGTGATTATTCAGATAGAGTAAAAAAGTTAATTTCAGCAGGGATTGCATGTTGAATTCATCAGGCTCTGATCATAGAGTTGAATTACTGGCGCCCGCAGGAAACTGGGCAATGCTTAATGCTGCGGTACAATCTGGAGCTGATGCGGTTTATTTCGGCCTTAAGGGCTTTAATATGAGATCCACAGCCAGGAATTTCGGGTACGAGGAATTAGGCAAGATTGCAGATAGCTGTCATACTCACGATGTTCGTGCCTATCTGGCGCTAAACACCATAATCTATGAAGAAGAGCTCTGTTTAGTGAACGATCTCCTGCGGTCAGCAAGGGATTCAGGCGTGGATGCAGTTATCTGCTGGGATCATTCCATCATCCTTGAAGCCGTCAGGCTCGGTCTGGAGACACATATCAGCACCCAGGCAAGTATTTCTAATTCAGAGGCAGCGGAATATTACCATAAACTGGGCGCCAGCCGCTGTGTGCTGGCCAGAGAATGTACTTTAGAGCATATTCAAAGGATAAAGGAGAAAACAGATATCGGTATTGAAGTATTTGCCCATGGAGCTATGTGTATCTCGGTCTCCGGGCGGTGTCAATTATCGCAGTTTTTATATGGAAGGTCAGCCAACAGGGGTGACTGCCTGCAGCCGTGCAGAAGGGCCTATGATACATTTCTGATAAAGGATCAGGAGGAAAAGACAGAGCTTGAAATTGGAAATGACTATATATTAAGTCCTAAGGATCTCTGTACTCTGCCGTTTTTGGATAAACTCATTCCTGTTGTGGATGTGCTTAAAATCGAGGGTAGGGCCCGCAGCCCGGAGTATGTAGCTACTGTAACAGGGGTGTATCGAGAAGCTGTGGAAGCGGTTCATGAGGAGCGCTTTACTGAAGAGTTTGTCGAGTCTCGAATGAATAGGCTGAAACAGGTGTATAATCGGGGTTTTTCATCCGGATTTTATCTTGGGAAACCAGTTAATGAGTTCACACAAAAATCCGGTTCTCAGGCTGAGAAGAGGAAAATGGTTTTAGGAACGGTCACTAATTATTACAGGCAAATTGGTGTGGCCGAGGTGCTGGTTAGAGCTAATGAGCTTCATTTAGGGGATGAGATCCTCATTATAGGCCCCACAACCGGTGTAGTGCAGGAGAGGGTTACCTCCATGGAGAAAGAGCACCGGCCCGTGCAATCCGCAGGCAGGAATGAAAGGGTAGGTGTTAAGCTGTGCCAGAGAGTAAGGAAGAACGATGAGGTTTTTCTCTGGCAGTGATGTAGTAGATGCTTGATAGGACAGTTTATAATTCAAGATAGGCAAAAAGCCGAGGAAGTCGAAGAAATTTGTGGAATTTTCGTAAAAACTGACGATAGCTTTGCACTACTTATTTATTTTCGAGAATCACGTGAAAGAAACGTTCATTCTAATGAGTTTTCGGTAATATTTTCAGTTATACATCTCTCCAGCCCTCTTGTTAA
>JAUWZD010000085.1 GCA_030615505.1 Spirochaetales bacterium
ATTCGTTGGTTTTAAAAACTATATACAGATATTTACAAGCACTGATTTTTTAAATTCTATAAAAGCAACTTTAATATTTGCCTTAGGATGTTTTTGTCCTTTGGTTTCAGTTTCTCTTTTTCTTGCAGTTTTAATTGTGGGATTGAGGAGATTCAGGCCTGTTCAAAATATTTTTAAAATGGTTTTTTATTCTCCATCGATTATTTCAGGCGTGGTTACCGCAACTATATGGCTTTTGATTTTCGACCCTCGGGGCCTTGCCAATCAATGGGCTAATTTTATTGCAGGAAACTTAAGCCCTGTTGATTACAAGTGGCTCGCTTTACCCTTTATGGCAAGGATTTCTACTATAATTACATATTTTTGGAAATATATGGGTTATTTCGTAATTATATATTTTGCCGGTCTCGTCGGTATTCCGGAGGATCTTTATGAGGCATCAAGACTGGATGGAGCGTCTCCGTTTCAGCAGTTCTTGAGAATAACGGTTCCTCTTTTAAAGCCTACTATTGAGTTTGTGTGTATTGTAGCTTTTATTCAATGCGTAAAGACATTTTCCATACAATACATATTTACTGAATCAGGTTCGCCGAGAGAGGCAATAAATGTTATAACCTTGAATATCTATCGTACAGCTATGACTTATCACTCCTTGGGTAAATCAACGGCAATGAGTATAAGTCTTTTTATTTTCATTTTAATTTTTACTCTCGTACAGCTTCGTATTACCAGGTCTGAGAAGGTTTCATATACTTAAGGATGGCTTGAATGTGGAAAATATAATTATAAAAGAGAAAATTAAAAAAAGGATAAAATCAACCGTACCATTTATTATATTGGTGTCATTTGCTATATTAATTTTTCTGCCTATTATATTTATGCTTATTTCTTCTGTTAAACATCCAAACGATGTGTTTGAGCTTCCTTTCAGATGGATACCAAAAAGATATTATTTTAGCAATTTCCTACAGGCAATAGCCGGAAATGACGGAAAATACTATTTTATTCGCAATACAATTAATTCCTTATTTGTTGCTCTTTCTGTGATGTGTTTAACCGTTTTGGTTGCATCATTTGCCGGCTACAGTCTGACAAAGTTTAATTTTAAAGGAAAGAACATAGTCTTTATAATGATTTTAGCTACCATGATGATCCCTTTTGAAACAATAATGATTCCACTCTATATGCTGGTTAATGCTTTAAAGATGCAGAACAGCTATTACGGTTTGATAATTCCCATGATGCTCACGGCATTTGCCGTATTTATGATGCGCCAGGCTATTATAACAGTACCGAATGATTATATTGACTCAGCGAGAATCGACGGGGCCGGAGAGCTGAGAATATTTTTCAGTATTATCTTTCCAAGTGTAAAACCTGCGGCAGTGACACTTGCAATATTAGTTTTCCGAGAGTCGTGGGATAATCTGATATGGCCCTTAATTATTATCCAGACACAAAAGTTTAAAACCCTTCCGCTCTATATTATTAGCTTTTTAGATGAGAAGTATACTAACGAAGCAGCCTTAATGGCCGTGGCCGTTTTAGCGTGTATTCCCATGTTTATCCTGTTTTTTACTTTTTCAAAATATTTTATCGGAGAAGGAGTCCTTACAGGAACAAAGGGATGAGTATTTTCTATGAAGACAACAGATGGAAATATCATTTATCTACCGTTATTTTATTTCTTCCGGTTTGCTTTGAACTGTAAAGAGCCCTGTCCGCCCTATCAATAAATGCTTCGCAGGTATGATCCCTTTTGGGGTCCAACTGGGCGATTCCTAAAGAGACTGTCGCTCTTAAACTCTTATTGCCGTACTCAATTTCTGCTTTTTCTATATTCAAGCGGATGCGCTCTCCTACACTCATAGCTGTTTCAACATTTGATTCGGGAAGCAGGATAGTAAACTCTTCTCCACCATAACGCGCAGCAATATCAATTTGGCGGATATTTTCTCTAATAATAGAAGTAATCCTTTTCAAAACCACGTCGCCGCAAATGTGGCCGTAAGTATCATTCAGCTTTTTGAAGAAGTCTATATCGATCATAATTAAAGATAATTTTTTATTTACCGACATCGCTTCATCAAAAAGCTCTTTAAGAACATTATCAAAAAAATGGCGCATCTTGAGTTTTGTCATCATGTCGATTGTTGCCATTTCAAAAAGATATGCGTTATGTATTGCTAATGATGCAAAATAAGAGATATTAAGGAGATAATCTTTTTCATAGTCTGTGAATTCTGCGCTGTCAATCCTCTCGCCGATAATAATGATTCCGTTTATGGATTCTTTTGATTTTAAAGGGATAAGGAGTGAAGGATCTAAAATGGTAAAGGTTTTTAAACTCGATATATCTTCTATCTTTTCGAATAGCTCCGGCATTGTATAACACTTAATATCGGTCGACAGCAATCGGAGGAATTCGCTGTTCAAGGGAATTGTATATTCTATAGAATGATCAATCTCAAAACCACTCTGGTTTCTATGGAGTGTTAAGTAATCGTTATTTAATACATTTTTTATGAAAAGCCCTGCTTTACTAACCCTCATCTGCCCCATGCAGTTAAAGATAATTGAATCCATGAGGGTGTTGAAATCTAAAGTGGAGTTAAGGCTTTTGCTGATTTCAAGGAGCTGCTCAAGATCAAAGATCCTCTTCTCATAGCTCTCTTTAATACTGGCAATATCCTGATTCTTTTGTATTTGCTGTCTCTTAGAAACCTCGTGCATGTTTAGATTATACAATAGTGAAACTACAATCGCAATAGGCGTGTAACCGGTAAAAATTTATATAACATTGACAAAATTAGAGATGCTTAGTTAAATTTAAGTTAATCGAGGGGTAAAATATGGATAGATTAATTATAAACAGCCGCCGGGGGTTTTTCTTTCCGGTTATGTTCATGTTTCTTGCTTCTGAAAAAAAGGACGAGCCCCAAATATATATTCCTCTTATTATTCTTGTAATTTACATTTTAGTTTTAGAGATATTTCAGTATAAGAGTGAAATAAGGGATAAAGTAAATTTAATCTTTGAATCAATAGATATCCTTTTTATAACCTGGGCTTTTTTTTATTTCGGTAATGAAATATTTTTAGTGTTTTATTTTATACTAATATTTGCTTCAAAGTATAAGTACGAATCAAAGAAGGCTCTTATAATTGCACTAACGATACTTTTTCTTTTTTATCTTGTTTCATTTTTTCAAATTGATTGGACCGAAGAGATATGGAAACCAATTATATATATTTTTTTAATCAGACCTGTAGTATTCTATTTAGCCCTATGTGCGGCAAAGAATATATTACTGAATGAGAAAGATACAAAAGAAGAGCTTGGCGAACTTAAGAAACAGGTTAAAAGGAAGAATAATATTCTCTCCACTCTTTCTCATGAGCTCCGCACTCCACTTACAATGATAAAGACCAGTTCAGAGATTGTTCTGGAGGGCCGCCCAGGCGAAATAAATGAGATACAAAGAAATTTTTTAAATACAATTTTGAGCAATGCCGTACGTATTATAAAGCTTGTAGAAGATATTTTAGCCAGGATAAAGATTGAAAGCACCTGGCTGAAGCTGGATTTAAAGGAAATTGATATACGCCCTTTAGTAAAGAAGGTTGTGAATAATATTATGCCTATTATAAATCAAAAAAATCAGATCATAAGATACTTTTACCCCAAACTAATGTCAAAGACTCTAGCAGATGGAAACTGGCTTCAACAGGTAATAATCAATCTAATCCATAATGCAAGTAAGAACGTGGGTGAAAATGGAAATATTATTATTGCTGTAAAGGAGAATGAACAGTGTATTATAGTTTCAGTAAGTGATGATGGATGCGGGATTGAAAATCTGCGAAAAATCAGGATATTTTCCGAATATTATCAATCAGACGACATTTTTGAAGATTACAGCGAAGGAATCGGTCTTGGTCTGGCTATTGTTAAACATGTAGTAGAAAAGCATGATGGGAAAGTATATGTAAGTTCTGTTCCCGGAATGGGAACCACATTTTCATTCACACTGCAAAAAGAAAGCAGGGGTAGTATTTGAAACATAAGATACTAATTATCGAAGATGAACCTCAATTGGTTGGAATTCTTGAATATCTATTAAAGGATGAAGGTTATTCCGTATTGGCTGCATATAATGGCGAAGATGGACTTAAATTGGCAAAAATGGAAAAGCCCGACCTTGTAATACTGGATATTATGCTTCCTCAAATGGACGGCTTTGAGGTATGTAATCGTATTAGAAAATATACAACTATCCCTGTAATCATTCTAAGCGCAAAAAAGGAAGATGAAAATATTATTAAAGGTCTTGAGATTGGAGCTGACGACTATATAACGAAACCATTCAATCACCGGGAGCTAATACTTAGAATGCAAAAAATACTTAAAAGGATCAGTACTCACAAAGTAACAAAAAAAATAAAAATTGGCGATCTTGAAATTAATTTATCTACTAAAGAGGTAGCTGTTAAAAGTAATAGAATTAACCTGACCCCTACAGAATTCAATTTATTGTCCTGTCTTGCTATAAACAGAGGCAGGGTTTTATCCTGGGAATCTCTTCTTAGTGAAGTTTGGAACTATAAAGACTGGGAGGGAGGAAGAGAAATAGTAAAGGTAAATATCAGGCGTCTCAGAAAAAAAATAGAACCCGACCCTTCTCATCCTGTATATTTATTAAATGTGTGGGGTATGGGATATAGAATAGCCTGCCGATCAATTGAAGATTAATTGTAACCATTCTGTTACTATAATTTTACCAAATTGTTCTTGTATGCCTGATTCTCCTTTGGTACGGTTCATCAGAACCTTTAAATAATTTATATTAAGGAGGATTTCAATGAAAACAAGATCAAGATTGATCGCAGCTATTTGTACGGGCTTTCTTTTAGCCGGCTCACTCGTATTCGCCGGCGGGCAGAAAGAAGCTGTTGAAGAAGCAAAAAGGGTGACCGCATATACTACCCTTGACGAACCGGTTGCCAGGGCTATTTTTGAGGCATTTACAAAAGAGACAGGGATCGATGTTGAATGGGTACGTCTTTCTACCGGTGAATGTACTGCCAGGTTAGAGGCGGAAAAGGAAAATCCCCAGGCAAGCATATGGTATGGCGGTGTAGGTCTTGGTCATATTCGAGCCAAGAATATGGGGGTTACCACACCATATGATTCACCTGCAGCAGCTAATATTCCTGATAATTTTAAAGATAAAGACCACTTCTGGACAGGCATGTATGCAGGAATGCTTTGTTTTGAGAGCAATATAAAGATGCTTGAAAAATATGGCCTTACAGCCCCGAGATCCTGGGAAGAAATTTGTGATCCCAGGTATGAGGACCATATACAGGTGGCGAATCCCGGGTCTTCCGGAACAGCATACAATGTACTCGCTACCCTCGTTCAGATATTTGGAGAGGATAAGGCTTTTAAGCTGTTGAAGAAGCTGGATAATAACATTACCATGTATACTCGTTCAGGTTCAGCTCCAGGAAAGAATGCCAGTATTGGAGAGATTACCATTGCTATCGGATATTCACATGATGCGGTTAAGCTTATAAGTCAGGGATATCCATTGAAAATAACCTTTCCAGCCGAGGGAACAGGTTTTGAGACTGCATCTATTTCATTAATTAAAGGCGGGCCTGCGGATGAAGTTGAAGCGGCAAAGAAGCTCTACGATTGGGCTCTGGGTGAAAATGCTGCAAAGACATTGGCAGAGAATTGTCTCGTTCCATTTATAGATGTGCCTTTAATCGAAGGTGCGATTCCTATTGCAAAAGTAAATACTATTGACCAGGATGATGAATGGGCTGCTGCTAATAAAGTGCGACTGGTGGAAAAGTGGAATGAAGTAATAGGCGGAGAAGTCAAAACTGAAGCAAAGAAGAAGTAACTTTTTAGTATAAAACAATAGGGGTATGCCTTTTTATAGTGATAAGGGCATACCCCGTTATAATTATTCATCCGGAGGATTTCTGATTTATGAGTTCTGGAATTGTATTGTCGATCAGGAAGCATAGAAATGATTTAATACGATTGGTAAAAGAACCTGTACTGCTTTTTGGATTATCGGTAATTTTTATTTTATTAATGGTTTTTATTGTTTATCCGGTTTTTGTCTCAGCACGCTTAAGTCTTTTCCCGGAAGGTAAGTTTAGTCTTGATGTTTATAAATATATTTTTACCCATAATAGATTCAGGACAGCCATTACAAATAGTATACTATTAGGTGCAATTGTAGCAACTACATCGACGATAATCGGTTTTATTTTTGCATATGCCTTAACTCGCACCAAAGTTCCTGGACAGAAGATATTTAAGAGCTTTGTTCTTCTTCCAATGATTTCACCGCCATTTATGTTTGCTCTTTCGGTTATCCTATTGTTCGGGAGAAATGGACTGATAACAGCCGGCCTCTTGGGCCTGGACAGGTATAATATTTATGGTTTGAAGGGACTGGCCATTGTCCAGACTATTGGCCTGTTTCCCCTTGCATATTTGACCCTTTCAGGAATATTACAAGCGATTGATCCGGATTTGGAAGCCGGCGCCATGAATCTGGGTGCAAAGCGCTTAAGAACCTTTATGACTGTTACACTTCCACTTGCTATGCCAGGTATATTTGCTTCCTGGCTTTTAGTGTTTGTAGGGTCGCTCACGGATTTTGGAAACCCTATGGTTATTGGGGGTGATTTTAATGTACTTTCAGTTCAAGCCTATCTTGAGTTTACAGGGATGGGAAATTTGCCAAGAGGTACCGCTCTTTCTATTCTTCTATTGATACCTACTGTTGCCATCTTTTTATTTCAAAAATACTTGTTAAGAAAAAAATCCTATACTACGATAACGGGGAAATCCACAAGACGCGCAGCTCTAAAGGCGACCCCATTGATAAATAATCTTCTTTTTATTGTGTGCCTTATTGTTTTGCTTTTTGTTTTAATGTTCTATGTTACAATAATTGGAGGCAGTTTTGTATGGCTATGGGGTCTGGATTGGTCATTTACCCTGAAGCACTTTGCCTATAGTTTTGATGTAGGTCTTGAAACACTAAAGGATACGATCTTTCTGGCTGTAATCGCCACTCCTGTAACGGCTCTGCTTGGCATGTTGATTGCGTTTTTTGTAGTAAGAAAATCTTTTCCAGGCAAACATGTTATGGAGTTTGTCACAATGATGAGCTATGCCATACCCGGAACAGCGGTTGGAATAGGCTATATACTGGCATTTAATAAGCAGCCTTTGCTTTTATCAGGCACAGCATTTATTCTCATAGCCTGCTATGTTTTTAGGAATGTGCCGATTGGAGTTGAAGCCGGTATTGCAGCCCTTAAACAGATATCCACGGATATAGAGGAATCGTCAACAAATCTAGGAGCGAACAGTACCTATACGTTCAGACGAATAACACTCCCTTTGATTACTCCTTCCTTTTTTGCTGGAGCTACTTTTGCCTTCGTAAGATGTATGACAGCTATCAGTGCCATTATCTTTTTAGTTTCAGCAAGATGGAACCACTTAACTGTGTTGATACTGGCGCAGACAGAGATTATGCGGCTTGGAGTTGCCTCTGCCCTGTGCTTTGTATTGATATTAATAATTATGGTTTTTATAGGAATAATCAGGAAAGTAATTGGCCTGGGACAGGAAAAAATTTTCGGTACGGTAAGTTAATAAATGAGGAGTATTAAAGATATGCTTAACGAGCAGATTGATATAACACTTTCTATTTCTGATAAATGGGAAGCGGAAGATCTGGTTTTAAGGAATATTGTGAAAACATTCGATGACAGACGCGGAGGTATTGTTTATGCAGTGAATGATATTTCCTTAACCATCCAGAAAGGTGAGTTTGTAACTCTTCTTGGTCCTTCAGGGTGTGGGAAAACCACTACACTAAGGCTCATCGCCGGGTTTGAAGATCCGGACAGGGGGGAAATAATTTTGGGCAGAAAAAACATAAATAATGTACCTGCCTTTGAGAGAAATATGCCCATGGTGTTTCAAAGTTATGCGCTTTTCCCCCATTTATCGGTATTCGAAAATATTGCATACGGTTTGAAAGTACGAAAAATACAAGCAGATATTAGAAAGAATGACGTTGAAATGGCTCTTCAACTGGTAAACCTGATAGGTCTTGAGAATCGTTATCCCGGTGAACTTTCAGGTGGACAGCAGCAGAGGGTTGCCCTGGCAAGGGCTATTGTATTGAAGCCCAAAATAATTCTTTTTGATGAACCTTTATCCAATCTTGACGCCAAACTTCGTGCTCAAACGAGAATAGAGATAAAGAGGCTTCGGCAGATGCTCGGGATAACCGCTGTATATGTTACCCACGACCAGGCGGAAGCTCTGAGCCTCTCTGATCGAATTGTGTTAATGAATAAGGGTAAAATAGAGCAGATCGGTACGCCGGAAGAAATTTATAATAAACCTGAAAGCCTATTTGTTGCCGATTTTATTGGAAATGCGAATTTTCTAGAGGCAGTGGTGGAAGATATCGGTGAAGAATCAGTTGTTGTGAGCCTGCAGGATAGGCAGGTGAAGATAGTAAAAGAAAATACTTGCAGCGGCTTAATGGAAGGCGAAGAGGTATATCTCATTATTAAACCGGAGGCGGTAAGAATAGGCAAAAATGCTGATGATTTTAAAGGGAAAATAAGCAGTAAGTTTTTCCTTGGGACAAGTATGGAATATGAAATAGAGTTTGAGGACAGCATTATTACATCAATTCAGCCGAATAGTGGTGATCTGGATATGAGCATCCCCGCAGGAGAGGAAATATCCATAAGTTTTAATAAGAACTATTTTCAGATATTGAAAAAGGATTGAACATGTTTGTACCGCATACCGATTTTAATACCTGCTAAAGTGCTCGCTTCTCTTCTTCGGGGGCGCGCACTATAGATATAAGTGCCATGGCATGTCACTCTGGAGCGAGGCCCTGACAGCATTAGCCGGCGGGGATTGCAACAACCCGGGGGCCAGGACCAGACAGTTTTTTAATCTAACAGCGGATCGCTTGAATCAAATCGCTCGTAATAATAAAATACCGGGAATATAAAAAGAGGAGATTAAGCGGTAAGGGTTGATAAGGGTATGAAAAAATTCGAAGTTGTATCTAATTTCTCTCCTTCCGGTGATCAGGGAAAGGCTTATGCCGCTTTAAGCAGGGGTGTTAAAGAGGGAATGAGGTTTCAAACCCTTAAAGGTGTTACCGGGTCAGGTAAGACCTTTACCATGGCCAAGATTATCGAAGAGGTACAGCTCACTACCCTGGTCATTTCCCACAATAAGACTCTGGCCGCCCAGCTTTACCGCGAGTTTAAGGATTTTTTCCCGCATAATGCGGTTGAATATTTTGTTTCATACTATGACTATTACCAGCCTGAAGCCTATGTGCCGGGCAAGGATCTGTACATAGAGAAGGATGCCTCGATTAATGATGAGATTGACCGCTTAAGATTGTCAACCACCGCATCGCTCATAGAGAGACGGGATGTTATTGTTGTGGCCACCGTTTCCTGCATCTACGGGATCGGGAATCCCAGGGACTACCGCGACATGAGGATTGAACTGAGCCTGAAAGATTCCGTGGACCAGTTAGAGATCAGAAGGAAGCTGATATCCCTTCAGTACGAGCGGAATGATGCTGTTCTCCAGCGCTCCCATTTCCGGGTGAGAGGTGATGTGCTGGAGATTTTTCCCTCCTATGCAACAGAGGCGCTGCGGATTGAATTCTTCGGGGATGAAATTGAGAGGATGCGTAAAATCAATCCTTTGACCGGCGACACCACAGAAGAGCTGGATTTTTATTTAATATATCCGGCCAAACACTTCGTGATGCCTGAAGAGAAACTTAAGGATACATTACAGGATATAAGGGATGAGCTAAAAAGTAGGCATGAAGAGTTTCTCAAAGCCGGGAAGCACCTGGAAGCTGAGAGGCTTAAGACCAGGACTGAATATGATATAGAAATGCTTGAGGAGATGGGTTACTGTCCGGGGATTGAGAATTATTCACGGCATTTAAGCGGAAGAAAAGAGGGGGAAAGACCTGCGGTTCTTCTGGATTTCTTTCCTGAAAAATTCCTTATGTTTATTGACGAATCCCATGTGACCATTCCCCAGATTCGCGGCATGTATGAGGGCGACAGGTCCAGGAAACTTTCTTTGGTGCGTTATGGATTCAGACTTCCTTCAGCCCTGGATAACCGTCCTCTCTATTTCGCCGAATTTGAGAGTCTGCTGAACCATACCATTCATGTCTCCGCTACTCCCAGATCCGAAGAGCTTGAAAAATCAGAAAATCTGGTGGAACAGGTCATACGGCCAACGGGTCTTTTGGATCCGGAAATAGAAGTCAGGAGCACCCTGGGAGGAGGTCAGATTGATGATCTATATGCTGAGATCAATAAGAGAGTTGATAGTCACGAAAGAACCCTGATTACCACCTTAACCAAAAGAATGGCCGAAGATCTTACCGAATATCTTGCCGAGCTCGGCCTGAAGGTCCGGTACCTTCATTCCGAGATAGAGACCATCGAACGGGTGGAAATTTTAAAAAGCCTGCGCACCGGTGATTTTGATGTGCTGGTGGGCATTAATCTTCTCAGGGAAGGCCTGGACCTGCCGGAGGTATCTTTGATAGCTATTTTAGATGCGGACAAAATAGGATTCTTGCGCTCCTCTACCTCCCTGATTCAGACCATCGGAAGGGCAGCCCGGCATGTGAACGGCAAAGTTATCATGTATGCGGACAGGGTTTCCGATGCCATGAGGATCGCTATTGAGGAAACGGAGAGGAGGAGAAAAATCCAGTCGGAGTACAACCGGCGTCAAGGAATTACACCGAAGTCCATTTCAAAATCCATTCAGGATCTCCTTATCCGCAAGAAGGAGGAGAAGCGAAGCCTGGAACAGTTTGATCTGGAGCTGATTGAGAACCGCTACAATATATTGGTTCCCGAGCAGAGAAGAGCGCTGATTAAGGAGCTGGAAAGAGAAATGCTTGAACTGGCTAAAAACCTGGAGTTTGAACGGGCTGCGGTTCTTCGTGATGAGATAACCCGGCTTAAAGAGAGTTAAGACAAGGCAAAAGCATAGCAGCAGGCTGCAAATCAATATATAGATTTTGCTTACTACTTATAACCGTCTTACCGATCAAAATATCAGAAAGGCTATAAAGCTCATACGCAGTTTTTTTAAAGGAGAGCAAGCAATGGGGAAGGGCTTAAGATTTATCGCAACGGTATTTGTCGCCTTCATTATATATATTTTGCTGGCAATTCCACTGAACTGGCAGGAAGTTGTTTTAGGGCTCCTTGTAGCTTTAACGAGCTCCTTTCTAATGATTCGTTTCCTGCCCTTTGATCTACGGGTAATAAACCCGGTAAGAATTGCTAAGGCCTTAGTCTATTTGCGCTACTTCCTTTGGAAAATGATTCAGGCGAATCTAAATATTGCCTCTATCGTTATTAAGCGTAAATTAAAGATTAAAGCCTCTTTTGTGAATAGAAAAACTACTATGAGCACCCCTGAGGGTAAGCTCTTCCTTACAAGTTCTATAACACTCGCCCCCGGGAAATTGAGCGTTGACATTAAACGAGATAATGTTTTTATCCACTGTATCACGTCTGAACATAGAGGAGAGAAGGAAACCCGGAAGAGAATTCTTAAGCCCTTTGAGAAATATATCAGGGAGATTACAGAATGATAATAATCATTGTTTTAATTATTCTGGGTTTGTCAGCCCTTCTTGCTGCATATGAGCTTGTAAGCTTTAAGGAATCTTCTAAGAAAGCGGCTGTCCTGGATATTATGACAGCCCTTATCACTGCAGTGATCGTTGTGTTGAGTTTTGTCTTTAACTCATCCTTCTTACTGGATATTGCGCTGGTTTATACCATTCTCTCTTTTACAGCCATACTCTTGGCGGCACGCTATTTAGAGAGAGGAATATAAAGGAGTATAGATATGTTTGTATTGGGATACCTCTTCTTATTAATTGGATCGGTATTTATTTTTATTGGAGTACTGGGGTTCTTACGCATGCCTGATATTTTTAGCAAGATCCAGGCTGGAACCAAGGCCTGCACTTTAGGATTTCTCTCTATCGTTTTAGGCGTGTTTTTTATGCACCCGGAGTGGTGGGGAAAGCTTCTTTTAATAGGCTTTTTTGCTCTGCTGGCCAATCCCATCGGAAGTCACATCCTCTCGAGGTCTGCTTACGGAAACCGGGAAGAAAAGGCTGTTACTGATAAGGACAGCCTGCCATGACGGTCTGGATTATTGTTCTCGGCCTGATCATGTTCGCGGGTTCAGTCGTTGTAATTTTTCAGAAATCCATTAAGAACGCGGTAATCACCTTCGGTGCTGTCAGCCTCGTATCTGCCCTGATGTTTATTCTGATGAAGGCCTACGATGCTGCACTGGCAGAAGCCTCGATTGGGTCAGTTTTAACAACTGCGATATTCTTCTGGACCGTACGCAGGCTTGAGGAGAATGGTTTTAATGAAAAGAAATGAGCTACTGATAAATATTTTTACCATTATATTAATCATTTTAATCGCAGCTATAGTCTATCTGGCCCTGACCGACTCCAGGAAGGGCCTGACTCTGTTCAGTGCGCGACTGGAAGACAGGGTATCTTACAGATACCTGTTTAAGTGTGTGTCCGAAACGGATGCACTTAAACAGAGATCGGTCAGGATCGGGCAGTCCGGTTATGAAAACGGAGCAGCCAATATAGTGACTGCCGTTATTGTTGATTACAGGCTCTTCGATACATTCTGTGAGGTTTTAATTCTCTTTGCCGCATCTGCCGGCGTAACCCTGCTTATGGAGAAGAGGAAGAAGCGGATAAAAAAAGAAGCCGGCATTATTGTTCAAACTGCTGTGCCCATGATCATGCTCTTTACTATTGTGGTCGCTTTCTACATTATCCTCCACGGGCATTTGAGTCCGGGAGGCGGCTTTTCAGGGGGTGCTCTAATTGCTTCAGCATTTATTTTGCAGTTTATAGCTTTCGAGAAGAAGCTTTCTAAAAGATGGTTTGCCCTGTTAGAACCTTTAGCCGGTTTAGGATTGCTTGCCTTCGGCCTCTCTGGCCTTTATTTGCGGGGGTCCTTTTTCGCTAACTTTCTTCCCACAGGTTCACTTGGCGCCACTATCAGTGCAGGCGGAATCATGATCGTATATGCCTTAATAGGAATTAAGGTTGCTTCCGGATTAAGCTCAATTTCCGCTGATTTTAGTGGATAGAAAGCATGGAGACATTTTCATTTTCAATCTGCGCCTTTTCGCTAATTCTTGTGGGAATCTTCGGTGTGCTGACCAGGAAAGATATTATAAGGATTCTTCTTGCTCTCAATATCCTGGAAACGGGAATCAATATGCTGGTGGCTGCCGTAGGATACTTTAAGGGAAGCTCTGCTCCTATTCTCACATCTAATATTACAAGGGATGGGTTTCTTCCTTTTGTCGATCCTCTTCCCCAGGCCCTTGTACTTGCCTCCATCGTTATCGGAGCAGGCACTACGGCGATGGCTTTAGCCATAACGTTGAAGCATTACAGAACCCATAAGACAGAAGGCAAGGCATGAACAGGGAAGTAATCCTTCTTCTGTTTCCTGTAATGGCAGGTTTCTGCATTCCCTTTGGCATCAAGGTATCGAGCAAATTCGGGAGAGTGATTTCCCTTACTTCATATCTGGCCGGAATTATCTATGGCATCATCCATCTTCCCGGAGTAATGGTAAAATCCAGAAATGTAATTATCGGGAACTGGATTCCCCCTTTTGGAATCAATCTCTTTTTCAGTCCATTCACACTTGGTATTGTGATTTTAATATACGGAATAGCCTCTTTGGTTCTGCTTTTTGATCTTTATAACACGGAGTCCAGAAGGGGCCAGTACTATCTGCTTTATTCTCTTTTTGTGGTGTCTTCAGTAGGGATGGTGTTAACCGGTGATATTTTCAATCTGTTCGTTTTTCTTGAAATGGGTGTCATTGCATCTTCCGCTCTTATTGCACTGGGTGAAAACACAAGCGGTCCCGAAAGATCTCTAAGGTATTTAATTCAGGCTCAAGGCACTTCCCTCCTTATGCTTGGAGGTATTGCACTGCTCTACAGCGCTGTAGGGGCTTTAAATATGGCAGTTTTTTCCAGATTTGAGGCCCTTAAACCCTCTTTTGCCCTTCTCACGGCGGTTTTAATACTTCTGCCTGTATTAATGCAGATAAAGCTCTATCCTTTAAATACATGGGCAGGAGGCGCATTCAACAGCGCTCTGACGTCATTCTCAGCATCGTTCTGCTGTATATGGGCCACTGCAGGTGGTGTCGTGTTAGCGCGTTTTGTACTGACCATTATGAATAATGAGTCCGCTTTTTCATCTGTAACGGAGAAAATACGGATGCTCATTCTTGTTCTGGGCTCATTAACGATCCTGATAGGGGAAGCGGCGGCTTTAAGAGAGAAGAAGCTTAAGAGGGTTCTTGCTTTCTCCTCTATCGGACAGATGGGAATGATTGCGGTGGGTATCAGTGCTGCCGGCTTTGCATCTCTTAAAGGCGCACTTATTCTGCTTTTGAGCCATGCCATGGCCATGGCTCTGCTGTTCTTTACAGCGGGCTTTTTGATCCGGAAAAGCGGAACCGATCAATGGCGTAAGATGAAGGGAATCGGCAGGAAACTTTACTTTCCGGGCGGATTCTTTGCCGTAGGAGCCGTGGCTTTAGTGGGTTTCCCCATGTTTTCAGGTTTCTGGGGGAAGATCGAGCTTATCAGGGGGGTCATGGCTCCGGGAGGCATTTATATTGCAGGTGCCGCAGCTATTCTCATAGGAACAATCATTGAGGGTGTCTATTTCACGCGTATTGTCCTCTCCTTTTTTCAACATGGGGGTGACTGGAACAAAGCATCATATAATCCGGGTTTTATGCTTCCTTCGGTTATCCTCTGTGCAGCGGTTATCCTTACAGGAGTATATCCGGCGTTGATTGATTTCTGGCTTTTAAGCTCTATTTATGAGCTACTTAATCCGAAAGATTTTTATGCAGATATAATTCTTTAGAGACATTCATCTAGATTTATGAAATCATTTTTATGGGAGCTATTGACTTCTATGTTTTTATGTGTTAACAAAATTCCTGACATTAAAGAGGTATGACCATGCAGATTAAGTTTTTAGGTACTGGTGCGGCAGAAGGTATCCCCGCCATTAACTGTGAGTGCCGCCACTGCAAACGAGCACGCAAAGAGGGTGGCAAACTGCTCCGTGAGCGTAATTCTATCCTCTTCCAACTGTCCGGTTACAATATGCTCATTGAGGCACCGCCCGACATTAGGAACCTCATCAATAAATATGAAGTGGATGATTTACAGGGAATTCTTGCAACACACGCTACTTACAGCCATATCGGCGGTATCAAGGAATTTGAATATTGGCCCACTTCGCTGGATTTTCTTGCAGAACCGAATCTTTTCGAGGTTATCCGCAAGGAGCACTGGACAGAGAAGCTGGATAAGCTTATGTTCCATATTCCGTACTACCCCGGTGCTGCTCTCTCCTTTGGACAATTTACCCTGATCCCTTTTGCTGCCCGCCGCAGCCAGCCTATCTTTGGCCTTTCCATCCAAAATGGGAGGAAACATATCGTCTATGCCTCCAGTACACCGAGCCGTCTAACAAACTATGCTCATTGTTTGATGACCGGTGTGGACATGTTGATTGTCAACACCCCTACTTTTGAACCCCCAAAGGAAGATCACATAAGCGTGGTGGAGGCTATGGAATTAAAAGAAGATGTTGGTGCAGAACAGTTGGTTTTAACCCATATTAACCATAATAACCGACCTCATGATGAACTGGATGTTTATGCCCGTCAATTTCCAGGTGTCACTATTGCCTATGATGGTATGACCCTGGAGGTCTAGTGGATGCGGATCTGTTTTTTAGGCACAGGCGCAGCAGAGGGAATCCCGGCCATGGGTTGTGAGTGTTCGCACTGCACCCAAGCCAGGGAGGAGGGCGGCCGGTTAGTGCGGCAGCGCAGCGCGGTGCTCTTTTCCCTGCCCGGCTATGAGCTTTTAATGGATACCCCGCCGGATATCAGGAAACAGCTTGATTCCAATGGCGTCCATAAGATCAACGGTATCTTTCTTACTCATGAACACTACGATCATAGTGCCGGGTTGGAGGAGTTCCTCTACTGGCAAGAGGGTATAGATCTGCTTGTAGAGCCCCACCTCTATCGGCGGCTGATTCGGGTGAATTGGGGCAAACAGTTACCGCAGATTACCTTCCACTTAGACATGCATCCCGGTATTGCTCTTCATTTTAATAATTTCCACGTTATTCCCTTCAAGGTGCGTCATAACGTCCCTTGTTTCGGCCTTGTACTGTGCGAGAATCAGCGAAAAGTGGTCCACGCCGCAGATTCGGACAGCTGTCTTAGCAATTATGCACGATCTTTACTTGCTGGTGCGGATGTAATGATCGTTAACACCCCGTTCTTTGATCCCCGTGAAGATCAGGCGCATTTGAGTGTGGAAGAGGCCATTGCCCTGAAGGAGGAGTTTGGTATAAAACACCTGATCCTTACTCACTTTAATCATTATAACAAGCCTCACGATGAGTTAGAGGAGTACATAGCGCGATTTGAGGGTATCACTGCAGCGTATGACAACCTGTGCATCGATGTTTAATCAAGTGAATGATAATCTGCATTTCTTAAGGCAACTATGAAGCCTTTACGGGAATACTGCCTATCTAACCTTACAATTTTCCAAAATGCTTCAATTGACAATGATTTAATCATTATTTTCCAAATCGTCTGCCCTTACTCATTTTCTACCTCCAATCGTATTGCCCTTCTTAACTCCCGCTATAAAAATGACTCAGCACCCGCATGAATTCCGGATTACAAGCTTTGTAGCAACAGTTATTTTTATAGGAGGTAAATTCGTATTCTTTATAAGCTCCAGCAATCGGAAAGCTGCAAGCCTTCCCATCTCTTCGAGGCAAACGTGTACAGTTGTGAGCGGGGGGTGTGATAGAGAAGCCCAGGCAATATCGTCAAAACCTACAACAGCAAGATCTTCCGGTACTTTCAATCCAAGGTTTCGCGCTTCATTGATTACTCCTACCGCTGTTGAGTCATTTACAGCAACTACTGCAGTTATTCTGGGTTGAATCTCTAAAACATGCTGGACGCACTTCCTGCCTGAATCAGTGGTGGTATCAGACATATAAAGTATTTTGGGCTCAATTCCAACCATTTTAAGAGCTTCCTTGTATCCTTCTCTTCTTTTTCTATTAGTGGACCAATCTTGTGGGCCGGAAAGAAAAATAATTTCCTTATGCCCGTGTTCTATGAGATGATTTGTAATCTGATAGGAGCCCTTCCGGTCCTGGCAAACTATACAATCAATATCGCTTTCTATTAACTCATTTCCGAAAAGGATTATGGGAAGACCTGTACTTTTGATATCAAGGATGAACTTTGGCTTCATACCCGGCCCTCTAATAATGAATCCATCGGAACGTTTTTCCTTTAAGATATTAAGTTCATTTGCATTCATCATTTCTTCTTCGTTAATAGACATGAAAATTATATGGTACCCCCTATTTCTCAGTTCTTCATCAAAACTGATTATAGATCGCTGGAAATAATCTCCTGATTCAAGTCTGGGTTCCCGTTTCTTACCTATCATAGCTACATTTCTGGTTTTCGAAGTAGCAAGATCTTTGGCAGCACTATTAGAAGCATCTTTATATTCTTTAATTGCTTCCAAAACTCTCTGTCGTGTCTTTTCGTTTATACCTGGTTTGTCGTTAATAACCCTGGAGACTGTGGAAGTTGAGATTTCTAAGCGAGTCGCTATGTCTTTAAGAGTGAATCTCCATGCTATCAAGAGCTTTCTCCTGGGAATCGAGTTTAATAGGAACTTTAATCGGTCCTAAATTCTCATACTGAAATAGTATTGAGACTTCTTAATTTAATGCCTATTTAGAATAAGCAATAAATCTGTTTTAGTCAACTGCAAAATAATTGCAAGAAATTACTTTTTATTAAAGAAGAGATTGGTAAAAAGTGATTATCATGCACATATATTGCGAATATTTATCCTAAGTGCACTATTTAGAAAAGAAATCTCTTTATTTAAAATTAATGGCTTGACAATTTATAAGATATATGCAATACTTATTCAATAAAATGTAATAATATTGCGTTATTATACTGAGATCACATGAAACTTCTACGTTATGAAAAAAATCCTGTACTTGAAGCAAACAGCCTTAACCAGTGGGAGTCGGGAGCAGTTTTTAACTGCGGAGTAACATTTACAGGTGGCGGAGATATTTTCATGCTCTACCGGGCAGTTCCTTCAGGGTATCAAAAGGCTCCTTCGGGCACTGGATACATAAATTACATCTCAAGCATAGGATGTGCCGTTAGTAAGGACGGTTATAACTTCAGGAGATATGATAAGCCTGTTATTGTTCCAGATGGAAAATCTGATATATATGGATGTGAGGATCCGCGAATTACCGGATTTCTGGAGGATGGAAGGAAAAGTTACCTGATAACATATACAGCACTTTCCAGTCCAGCTTTCTCAGGAAAAGGGGAAAGAGTAGCGCTTGCTTTAACAGATGATTTTAAAAACTTTACTAAACATGGGGTAATTATTCCTGAACTGAATAACAAAGATGCAGTTTTCTTTTCAGAGAAGATTAAAGGGAAAATTATACTGCTTCATCGTATCCCGCCTGATATACAGGCAGTCTATTTCAACAGCATGGAACAGATTACTAAACCTGAAGAATCATTCTGGAAGGAATATAGTACATCAATAGAAAGCAACACAATCCTTAAGAGAAAATTTGAGTGGGAGGCAAAAAAGATCGGCTCCGGTCCTCCGCCGGTGAAAACCGATGAAGGCTGGCTTCTTATTTATCATGGGGCTGATAAAAATTCGATTTACCGTGCCGGAGCTGCACTTCTCGATCTTGAGGATCCTTCCCGGGTAATATCCAGAAGTCCATACCCTATTTTAGAACCAAAAGCTGATTACGAGAAATATGGTGATATCAACAACGTGGTTTTCCCTGAAGGCGCCATTGTTATTAATGATACACTTTTTGTTTATTATGGTGCGGCAGACAAATGCTGTTGCCTGGCTACGGTGAAACTCCAGGATTTGTTGGATTTTCTAAAAGGTTTAAGAGGGAAGTCTTGATGAAAAAGAAAAATATTTTTAAGAAAGGAGGTGACATTTCTGTAAAAGAAGGAACTTGTATTCCTTAAAATATCAATAAAAGGAGAAAAAAAATGAACAAAAAAACTATCTTTTTGTTCCTCGCAGTGGTAATTTTGCTTGTCATGTCTTCTACTTTCTTGTTCAGTGCAGCACAGAAGGAAGAAGCAAAGAAAGTTACCCTTGTATTCTGGACCCAGCCCAATCCACTCAGTGAAAAGACGTGGAAGTCTGCAGTGGATGGATGGAATGTTTCCCATCCAAATGTTCAGCTTGACTGGAAAACTATCCCGACCGGTGGAAGTTCCGAAGAGATCATCCTCACTGCTTTGGCAACCCAAACTCAACCTGATATCTGTACTAATATTTTCAGCGGTTTCCTTGCCCAGCTAGTAGAGAACGATGCCGTTGTGGCACTGGATCAGGAGTTTCCTGGCTTTTGGGACCTGACTAAGAAGGCAAAGATGGAGAACATCATTAAAAAAGGCTGGGCGATCGATGGTAAATATTATGAATTACCAATGTACTGCAACACAATGATGGATTGGTACAACAAGGATCTCCTGAAAAAAGCAGGACTTGATAAACCGCCAAGAACCTATTCCGAGTTCATGGATGCGGCAGCCAAGGTCTTTGTTCCCGGAGAGGTTTTTGCAGCCGAGATCAATTACAAGACATCGTGGTGGAGCAGATGGTTTGATCTTGAAAACGCATATTACGCAGCATCCGGGGGGAAGCCCTATATTGATGTTAAAACCGGGCGATTGAGCTTCGATGATAGATACGGTAAAGCCTACCTAAATTTTGTTGCTGAGCTTTTTGCAAAGAAATATGCAGAGCCAGTTGATATAAAAGATGGCGTTCTCAAGGGAATAGTATTTATGAAGCATCCCCAGGGGCCATGGAGTGTTAAAGGGGCTAACGAAAGGTTTCCTGACAAACCGTATGTAGTAGCAAAAACACTTGTTCCTGACTTTGTTCCTGCTTCACAACAGATCTATACTTTTGCTGATACAAAGGGAATGGTTATGTTTGAGGCATGCAAGGATAAGGAAGCGGCATGGGAGTTCATGAAATGGTACTATTCTGATATTAAGCACATTACCGGATGGTTAGAAGGAACCGGCCAGGCGCCTGCTCGCGAGGATCTTATGACAAATCCTCTGTTCCAGGAATACTGGAAGAATAATCCTGAGGTTGCAGCCTATGCAAAGATGATTCCCTACTCGATTCCTCCGGCTACTATTCCGAATACCGTTGAGGTTCATGATCTTATCAATTTAGAACTCTGGGAGCCGATTATCTTTGGTAAAAAGACTGTGGATGAGGCTCTTAATGACCTGATTCCCAAGGTCCAGGCTCTCTGGAAATAACAGAAAGAATATAGGTTCTGCCTGGAAAAGCCTGGAATGACCTCTGCCTCTGTCCGGATATTTTATTCCGGGCAGAGGTTTTAAATTTTTAAAAAAAGATGAATAATATCAACATTGTGAAAGAGTTAAAAAAGAGCTCGGCGGGGTGGCTGCTCCTAAGCCCTTATCTGATCTTCACAATAATGTTCTGGTTTATTCCATTTATATGGTCCTTTATTCTTACCCTGCAAAAATGGAATATGATGTCTCCACCCCAATTTGTGGGCTTAAAAAACTTTATTGATATTTTCTCTGAACCGCGTTTCTGGATTATTCTAAGAAATACTACTAAATTTATAATTGTATTTATTCCTCTCTGTGTAGTAATTTCTCTTCTTATTTCATGGATGATATATAAGTCCAGTATTACTCCGTCATTTTTCCTGATAGCTTTCCTTTTGCCCTATGTTACCTCCGGGGTGGCTTATTCGGTAATTTTTAACAGACTCTTTGCATATGATGGAGTTGTAAATGTTTTTCTAAGAAAATTTGGTCTGAATATCCCATTTTTTACAGACGATAGAATAGCAATGATCTCAATTGCTC
>JAUWZD010000058.1 GCA_030615505.1 Spirochaetales bacterium
AATCGGATTAGCTGCTTGACTAAATTATGAAGGAAAAACAAATAGGTCGAACATCCGGATGGAGCAGACCGCTGCTGTTGTCACGGTTTTTGCTGGAAGTAAATGTATGGGGTAGAAGCATAGCAAAAACCCGTGCCAACCTGGCCTTCGGCCGGACGCATCGGCAGCTCATCCTTGTCGTTATCTTCAAAGGGGAATATATGAAAAAAATTATAATATTTCTATTGCTTATCAATTGTAGTATTATTTTCGCTCAAGATGGATTTAATTCGTCAGAATTAGAATGGGCAGGAGATATTGTTAAATTAAATAAACAATTTATTGGATATGAGACGACAGACATAATACAGGAAAATGAAATAATTAAATTACTCGACGAACTATGGAATGTTAATGACATTAGATCTATCTATCTGAAACATTTCCTAATATATACACATAATCAACAAATACAAAATATAGTAAATAACTATATTGATACTAAAGGAATCTGTGATATTTATACCGAGATAATAAAAAATAAATACAATATGATTCAGATTGAGGATAATGCAGATAATGGGAAATCATATAAATATGCATTGAATAATGAGATATTTGATGAAGATATTAATTATATTTTACTAATTCAGAATGAATACTTCGATAATGAACTAATGCTAATATATCCCTGGAATAAATATAATGAGATAATAATAAAAGATATCAATACTGATCAAAAAGTTGACAACCATGATAATAAAATATTTACCTATGGTAGAGGAACAAACACTATAACTATTTTTTTTGATAAATATGTAGATCATGACTTAAAAAAATATGAAGAATTATTGAACTCAAATCATTTATATGGAAGATATACTGATCTAAAGAGAGTAATTGTTACAAGCTATTTGTTTAATAATACTAGCATTGTAAAAGCTGAAATTCTATTTGGTAATGGACCGGATACATATTTTACTAATTCTATTCAAAACGGGGATATATTTTTAGTAATTCACGAATCCTCTGGCAATACATATAGAGTAAATTATTTCATGAATATTTCAACTGCAAATAATAATTACAAAGTACGAATAGATATATGGAGACTATTACAGCTCTATTGCTTAATGACCTTAATAAATTGAAGAAGATAACATGTCTTTTGGAGCAGACGCCTTCTCGTAGTTTCGCTCCTGCGAGGGCGCAGCTCAAAAGATTGTTATGCGGACTCAAGGAATGATGCTGGAGGGTATGGAGCCATCGGTACGTCACCGCGAACTTATCCCCCGATGTAGCTTTATCGTTCGAGGTTGTATATAATAACTAGGTTGAGAATAACATTCTCTTAAAAGGGGTGTTTAATCACCATACTCGAAAAGCATAAAACTGAAAGGAGGGAGTTTAATATGTCTACTAATCAGGATGGACCCAGGTCATCCCTGTTTGTTCCCTTGACCCTCAAGGGTAATGTGCCCCTTTCCAAGTTAGCAGACGTCGGAATCTCGGACAAAATGTCGCTAGCTCTTGAGCACACGCCAAGTGGCGCCTGCGTTGCTTGGGGCATCCCTTTTGAGATCGGAGATGTGGTAGCCATCACTTGCCAAGTTGTTTCCATCGAATTGAGTCCCACGACGATGCAATGGCTTGTCTTTATGCACACGTCAGATATGCGACCCGTTGAGCATGGTCCCGGCGGTTTCATTTCACCGATGAGCGGGGAGGGGCAGCTCGCTGAACATGCGGCCGATTATGTGATGCTCTACGCCGATGGCACAGAGGAATGTTTGACGATCCGTCGGCGCCATCAGATTGGCACGTTTCAGCGTCGATGGGGTGAGAACTGCTTTGAGGCGGTCGCACACCACAAGCCCCATCCACGGCGGGCGCCGCACGAGCAACTATCTCCCGGCTGGGGATGGGCCCAGACGCGCGTTGTGCAGGCAGATGGCGGGCTTGATGGACAGTGTATCAACTGGCTGTGGGCGTGGGAGAATCCACACCCGGATAAGGCCATCGTCGGCATTCGCTTCGAGCCTGTGTCAGGACCTGTTGTTGTATCAGCGATCTCGGCTGGTAATGCGTCCTCGTTGCCTTTGCGTTGGCAGACACGTCGCAAAGCGGTCTTGAAATTACCCCAGGGAGATACCTTTCTTCCTGGTTTGGACGAGAACGGATTACTTCAGCAGATCCAACTCGACATGGGGCAGGTCATCTCGGCAACACCGCGCCTGATTTACCCCAACGACATATTTACAGAAACGTATAACAATCAGATTCCGGAAATACTTGAGAATGAGGTGCTGATCGAGTATACCGCCCACCCAGATGCGTGTTTTCACCTCTCTAATGGACAGGTCATCCCCGTGTTGCGAGTCGAAAGCGAGCAGACAACCACCCCTTTGCAGTTGGTTGCTCCGGCGAAGCAACGAGTCACGCTACGGGCGGTTGAGCGTAGCAGCGGCAAGCGTATGCCGGTAAAGCTGCATGTCCACGGTGAATGGGGGGAATATCTGGCGCCGGTTGATCGCCATCGCATCCTCAACCCAGCCTGGTTCGAGGACTATAGCGTGGACTTTGCCCATCTCGGCCAGCCAAAACTGGGTATAAACACGTTTACTGAACCAGTCCACGCCCACTTCTGTACGTACATACCTGGAGAGACAACTATCAATCTACCGCTGGGCAAGGTGTACATTGAGGTATCAAAGGGGTTTGAGATTCGACCTGTGCGCAAGGTTGTCGAGGTTACCCCTGCCACTCGGGAAATCGTAGTCGAGATCGAAAAGGTGCTGCCGTGGTGCGAGAGGGGTTGGGTCACCGCCGATACCCACGTGCATTTCCTTTCTCCCATGTCTGCATTACTGGAAGGGTCAGCTGAAGGCGTGAATGTCGTCAACTTGCTGGCCAGCCAATGGGGCGAGTTGATGACCAACGTTGGCGATTTCGACGGCCAAACCACGTGGGGCTCCAAGGAAGCCGGTGGTGATGGCGAATACCTGGTGCGCGTGGGAACGGAGAACCGACAGCACGTGCTGGGTCACATCTCTTTGTTGGGCTATCGCGGCAGGATCATCGCGCCGATGACGACCGGCGGGCCAGATGAATCTGCCCTGGGCGATCCTATCGATCTATTGCTGACCGAGTGGGCGCGGCAATGCAAGAAACAAGGGGGGCTGGTCGTTCTGCCACACTTTCCGAATCCCCGCGCAGAGCATGCAGCCAGCATCGTGAGCGGCGACGTTGACGCTCTCGAAATGACATCATGGGGGAACTTGTATGGCGGCATTAATCCCTACTCCCTATCAGACTGGTATCGCTACTTGAACTGCGGTTACCTTGTCGCTGCCGTGGGTGGCACCGATAAAATGTCGGCTGGCATAGCAGTGGGAACCGTGCGCACATATGCTCGCATCGACCCGCGTGAGTCGTTCACCTATGAGACCTGGATGGAAACGATCCGGCGGGCGGAGACCTTTGTGACATATGGCCCGCTGCTCGAGTTTGCCGCTGACGGGTACCCAATGGGAAGCCGCATCGAAATGTCAGCCAATGGGGGCACAGTGGATGTGACGTGGCAGGTTGCCAGTGTAACAATACCGATGTCTCGCGTGGAACTGATCGTGAACGGGGAGATTCGAGAGAGCCTGGCGGTGCCGCCTGGGGAAAAGAGCGGGCATTGGTCGGTCAAGGTGGACAAAAGCTCCTGGCTGGCTTTGATGGTGCGGGGGCATTATGCCGACAAGCCAGAGATCATCGCCGCGCACTCTTCTCCAGTGATGATCAGCATTGAAGGATCGCCTATGCTTGCCGCAGCCGATGCTGTCACCATCCTGGAGCAAATCGAAGGCGTTCTGGCCTATCTGGACACGGTCGGCACGCGGGCTGAAGACGTGGCATACAAGCGAATGTGCCTGGTTCTGACATCGGCACATCGTACCTTGCACAATCGCATGCATCAACTGGGCTACTATCACGGCCATACACCTATGACAAATCACTCAGAGCACCATTAGGAGCCGGGGCAAAGCATCCCGCGATGCAAGCTCCTTGCCCTCGGTGTGGTTTTCTCGTTCGGGCTTTGTCTGGAATTGCCAAGTTGAGAATAACCTGCTCTATCGAGCAAACTGCAATTACAAACACGGAAGGCGTCCGCCTAACATGTCTTTTGGAGCAGACTTCGAGCCTGATACCGATAACAGTGGCTCTAAACGGATAAACTGTCACTGCCCTTTAATTCGACGAAGCTGCTCAAAATATCGTTAGCAGGCTTAATACTCATTCAAATATTCAATATTTAGCTAATAAGGACGAACTCCCATAATCACCTTTTTTCTTATAAATCCCCTTTACAACCTTATATTATAAGATTATATTTTGAATGTGAAACGGATTGAATGGAAATCAAAGGCTCTCAGACAAATCCGCAAGATCAAGGATCAGAAGACAAAAAATATGATTTATGATGCTGTTGATACTCTTAGAAACTTTCCAAACTGCTCGAATATAAAGAAACTAAAGACCCGTGACGAATATCGTTTTCGAGTTGGCAGTTGGCGAATATTTTTCACAGATTCGATTAAAATTCTCTATATTGAGGAGGTTAAGAAAAGAAATGAGCGCACTTACTAATGTCCAGTTTATTGAGCAAAATGGAAAACCGGCATTTGCTGTCATTCCATATGATGAATATCTGAAATTTCTACTGGGCGAAGATGTCACAATTCCGCATGAAGTTGTTGGCCTTGTCGTAAAAAAAGGTATGAACCTAGTAAAAGCATGGCGTACACATCTTGGCATGACACAGGCAGAGGTTGCTGAAAAAGCTGCTATCAGCCAGGCAGCTCTTTCGCAGATGGAAAAAAGCGAGAATAAATTAAGAACAGCAACACTTGAAAAACTGGCAGATGCTATGGACTTATCTGTGGAACAGCTTAGAGATTGATCATGCATTCAATGAGGTATTTCCGCTAACAAAACGCTGCACTTGACGCCTTATCGTCGCTCCGCCCTGCGAGGGCGCTGCTCATCCGCGTCGTTGGGCATGTCTCTGATTGCTTTGAAGGGTCCGCAAAATAGAATTGGCGGCCTTGCTACTTCCGTGGTAGTTTTGTTTCTAACGTTTTCTGTTTGATACTAATTGTACGGTAGGTGCCAAGTTGATGGAACCGATTGAAATAGCATTTCGAGTATCTACAGATAGAAAGTTCTTTGGCCCTGTGGGCGCTTTTCACTTGCCGTATTTGGAGAACAGCTTTTCATGATACCACCGGGCGGATTCGTTTCCTCGGAGAAACAAGCAAGCCTTCTTGAGAGAATGCTCATTTCAGATGCACATTGCCTTTTCAAGTTGTTCCTCGATGCTCTCTTCCTGCCAGCCGATTCCATCTGACACTTCACCAGGCGTTAAAAAGGAGATGAAGTTCCCTACCTTTGAGAACCGAGCGATGTCATGGAACTTAACAGAGAATCACCAGGGCGAGAATCTCCCCCACACCGGGTATGGTACGAAACAAGTGCAGGGGTATCGGATTGTTGTAAATGTCGAGCCTTTCTGATGAGCTTTTCGTAGGTATCCAGAAAAGGAAAATATATATGGTGTAGCAAAGGCGCATTTATGGCGGGTAAGGAATTTTTTGAAATTGGTAAAAAATGTTAAAGAAATAAGTGAGACTGCGGAGAAGACATACAGTATAAAACCAAATATAATAAATCTAAAAAATTGTGAGGAAGCCCAAAACAGTCCGTGTGCATCGGAGGCGTGAAGTATGAATATCGAAATTGAACGCGAGGAAGATGATCGGTGGATAGCCGAAATTCCCGAACTACCCGGGGTGATGACCTACGGGCAGACTCGTGAAGAAGCGATTTCAAAGGCTAAAGCTTTAGCCTTGCGCGTGCTTACTGATCGACTGGAACACGGCGAGACAATTCCCGAATTGCGCGAAGTATTCGTAGTGCCGGCATGAGTCAATGGCCGTCAACCAAAACTCGCCTTGTGCTAGCTGCGTTGCTGCGAATTGGCTGGACGGTCAAGCGCCAATTCGGAACGTCTCACCGAGTTCTATCGCGAACTGGCTGTTAAGATTATGTCTTCGCATTTCATGACCGAGAAGAGATTGGTCCACGTATGCTGACACGCATTGCCCAAGCGCACGGGCCTCACACCTGAGGATCTATGAGAAACTGCCTAACAAGGCGCTGCAGCGGACGCACTGACGCGCGCCGCTGAGCTTTAACTTCAGGCGCGTAGTGTAATTTGAACGAAGAGAAAGAAAAGGGTTATTGATGAAAGATTTAAAAAGGTACGAGAGATGGGTTCTTTCCGGCTCCAGGTGGAAAGATGTATCAGAATCATCGGGCTTTTATCGTATGGGCCGGACAATATAGTGATGGTGGGTTAAACATGCAGAGCAAAGCCCGTCATGAAAACTGGATAAAAGAAATAGATTGCGATATTATTCGATATGAAAGCCCCTGACAACCGGATGTGCTTGACGCCTTCCCGGCATCGCCTGCGATGGTAAGTGATCCGAAACGTTGGGTATCACTTAGAGATGACCACATAAAAATAGATAAGGAAAAGATGGAAATCAATGAGATCCAGGCAAAGAGAATCCTGCAAAAGAGCGGCCTACCAGATACGAACTATGTGATCAATCCCTATATAGGATGCGTGCATGGATGTGCTTACTGCTATGCGCGTTTTATAAAGAGGTTTACAGGGCATACTGAAGCATGGGGTTCATTCTTGGACGCGAAAATTAATGCCCCGGCGTTGCTGAAGAAGCAGTTGGAAAAGCGGAAAGAACCTCTAAAGGAAGTGGTACTCATTTCTAGTGTAACAGATCCATACCTACCAGCTGAGTCGAAATATAAGCTGACAAGAGCAATTCTTGAAGTGCTTTTGGAATATCAAGTGCCAATTTCGATTCTCACCAAATCAGACATGGTAGTGCGAGATTTGGATCTACTTCGTCAGTTCAAGAAGTGCACCGTTGGATTGAGTTTGATGACTATCAATAATGAACTTGCACATCGATTTGAGCCCCGAGCTCCGTCACCGACACGCCGCACTAAAGCACTCAGGAAACTCAGGGAAAACGAGATATATACCTATGCCTTTATAAGTCCATACTTGCCTCACCTGTCTGACATAGAGCGACTAATGGAAACGCTTAATGGCTTGATTAATGAAATTGGAGTTGAAGCCCTAAATACTCGAGGTGCTAATTGGGTTGGTGTCGAACAGATCTTGACCCAATTTTATCCAGAGTTCCTTTCTGGCTACAAACAACTTTCCAAGGATGATGGTTATTGGAGTACCCTTGAGGACAAAACCCGGCATCTCACGGCACAGCTAAATATCTCGTTTATGGGACTCTACAGGCATTAGTATTACTCCCACTTGAAAGGTTTTTCAATGACTGTCCACCCAAACAGTCGTTGTGTACGGACTGATAGAAGCTAGGTCAGTTTGAAAGATTGTGGTTTTTAACAATTTTAAACTCAGAACCTTGTTCATGGCTATTATGAAGACGATCGAACAGATACAGGATTTCATCAGTGATCTTACCAGCCGGGCATCAACTCAGCCAGATATCAAAACCCGGGCTTATTAACTTTGCCAGTATACGTATCCCCCCTCAAGCACATAGAGATTCGAGTATCCTCTTGTAACGAGATATTTATAGGCTTTATAGGCACCCGAAGAGGTTTTGCTGTACAGGATGACTTTTGCCTTCTTATCATAGGGGATATCCTCCAACCGAATATTCTCAAGGGGTATATTAATACTGCCGGGAATAGAACTCAAAGAATGCTCGGAATGCGGTGAAACATCAATGATATTCACTTTATCTTTCTCAAGCTCAAACTCCCTAAGAGTAATGGTGCGCAAAAGATTATCTATTTTATTATGCAGTACCAGGCATGCTGTCTGCACGATGTCAATGGGGTTATTAAATGCAGGTGCATAGCCTAAATCAAGTTTGAAAACATCATCCAGGCTTAAGGATTGTGTAATTGCGCAGGAGAGAATCCCTATCTTAGCCGTCACATCACCCCTACCTAAACCCTGTGCTCCCAGTATTACTTTAGTCTTTTTATCTACAATTATCTTTAGAATAAGATACTGAGCATTAACATAATAATGAGCTTTATCCAGGCCTGTAACCGTTACGCTTTCCGCATCAAACCCGACTTTATGAGCAGTTTCTAAGGTCAGACCGGTACGGGCCACATTGGTGTCGATGATCTTGAACATGGCAGTTCCATTAGAGCCCTTAAAGATCGACTTCCTGCCGCAAATATTATCCGCTGCTATTCTTCCCATTTTTGTGGAGATAGAACCCAGGGGCCAGTATTCATGCTTCTTTGTAACGATATTTACGCTTTCAGCGCAGTCGCCAACAGCATAAATATTTTCATCGGAGGTCTTGAGGTATTCGTTAACCTTTATTCCCCCGGCCTCACCGATTTCTAAACTTGCCCTTTCCGCCAGCACTATATTGGGCTTCACCCCTGTGGACAGAATTATAAGATCAGCCGTGAACTCATCTGTTTTCGTAATAATAGTGAGACCTTTTCTCCTTTTCCTGATTTCAACCATATTCGCGCCAGTAATGATTTTTATTCCTTTTCTGTTCAGGACATTTTGAATTTTTAGGGCAATATCAGTGTCCATGAGGTTTTGCAGAATACAGTCTTGCTTTTCTAAAATTGTTACCCGGGCACCGGTATCGATCAGAGATTCGGCCGTTGAGACACCAATTAAACCCCCGCCTATAATATAGACATCCTGGGGATTTATCTCTGAAATTTCCTTCTTAATTGCTTCAGCATCTTCCAAACTATATAGAGAATAAACGCCTGCCTGCCTGATTCCGGGTATCTCAGGAACCAGGGGAACTGCGCCTGTGGCCAGAACAAGCACATCATAATTCAGATAGGCAATAGATCCACTGCTTGAATCTTGAGTTTTCACGGTCTTTTTCTTCCTGTCGATATCCAGGGCAAGCGTATTATTCAGGATCTTTATATTTTTAATGGATTCAAAAAAATGCACATCCCTGATAGTATTATCAGCCGTGGACATTAGTGCTTTGGGAGAACTCACTTTACCGCTGATATAGGAGGGAAGTCCGCATCCGGAATAGGATAAAAACTGGCTCTTTTCGATAATAGTTATATCCAGTTCTTCGTCGAGCCTTCGCAACCTGGCTGCCGCTTTGGGCCCTGCGGTGACACCTCCGATTATTACAACCTTTTTCCTTTCAGCTATGTCCTGTTTGCTGATTTTCAAACTTATAAAAGGCAGAACAATCCGGAAAGTAGTTCCCTCGTTTTCTTTTGACTCCACTGTGAGTGAACCGTTATGACCTGCAATCACTCGCCTGGCGATCGGAAGCCCCAGCCCGGTTCCTGGTACACTTGATTTATGTTTAATAGATCGATAGAAGGGATCAAAAATACTTTCCAGTTCGTCTTCCGAGATACCGTATCCCGTATCCTTTATCTGAATCTGGCAGCGCTTATCTGCTTCCGAGAAGCTGAAGAGAATATTTATACTTCCCTGGGCCGGGGTATATTGAACGGCATTTTCGATTATATTTCTGATGGCTTGCTCCAGGCTTCTGCTGTCTCCAAGCACTATTATCCTGTGTTTCAGGGGCAGATCGGCACTCAGGTAGATCTCTTTTTCAGAAGCAATAGAGGCGTATCTCATCACCAGGGTGTTGAGCAGCAGGACAAGATCAAACTCCTCTTTAACCGCCTCCTTTCTCCGTGAAAGCAGTTCATAATCAAGTAAGTCAGAAATCATCTCCTTTGCTTCTTCCGCCCTGCTTACGGCTCTCTCTATGAGATGAAGTGCCTGAGGATTGATTTCCCCAGTGAAGCCATCGGATATGGTTTTCAGCAGTGATTGGATGGTATCTATGGGCGATTTAAGCTGATGAGAGAGGATTCTGAATGCATCCTGGTCTGTCGAATCGGGACTTTCAGACTGAGGCTTTAAAGCGCCGTCTGAGCTTTCATCTGTACGGTCGTTCTCTTCCATATTTAGATTATTTTTCTCTATTTACAGATATTATCGCAAAAGGAAAATATAAAAAAGTAGGAATTCAGCCTTAATCCGATTTTCTTTCTCGTACTGCCTCATAGAGGGCCAGTATGTTTTTAAGGGGTGTTTCCGGCATAATATTATTGGTGGGAGCCAGTATAAAGCCGCCTCCCTCTCCTAAGAGTGCGCACAAATTTAATACTTCAGCTTTTACCTCTGCAGGTGTACCCCTGGATAAAACTGTTTGAATGTCCAAAGCCCCGTGGAAGCATAACGCTTTCCCGAATTCTTTCTTTAAAGCCGCAGGCTCCATGTCTTTAGCCGATGTCTGAATGGGGTTAAGAATATCAATGCCCAGTTCTATGAATTTAGGAATCATCGATCGGATGGTACCGCATGAGTGATACATAATGCGCTGCCCATACCCTTTAGCCTGCCTGATAAACTGCTTAAGGATCGGCTCAAGGAACTCTGAAAACATCTCCGGACTGATCATCAGGCCATCCTGCATACCAACATCATCTGCAATAAAGTATATGTCCGTGAGATGGCCAATAGATTCAAGAATTCGCCGGCTCATTTCCATGTAGAATTGACCTACTTGATCTATTACCGCCTTAGCAAACTCAGGATTCATCACCAGGTCCATCATAAATTTATCCATACTGCGCAGATACATTGCCACGCGCAGGACACAGATTGAGTAGGGACCGGGATCCCGGATGACCAAGGCATAGCCTCTAAGCCTTTCACACCTCTTTTTTAACCCTGCATAGTCAAACCAGTCCGGGTCAGGCCAGGAATGGCTTAGCACATCATCCACAGTGGATGCATTAGACAGCGGGTGTTCCATAATCTCTTCAAAATCTCCCAGCATTTTTTTCCGTATTCCCCACCAATCTATCCAACCGCTGTCTTCAAAGGTTTTATATTCCGGCCCAATATATTTCGGCCATACAGAGCGCAAATCAACCCCAAGTGCTTCCCGGACAGCTTCATCATTATCCATTTTAAAATGACTGCGCAGCTTATCAGTTACCGGTGGAAGAGCCCATAGATCTACGGGTATCCTGTCCACTTCTCTATGATGTATTGCTGCCAGTACACGTTCTCTGCTGTTCATTTTAAAGTATTGATCTTATAAAGGTGAAACATTTAGGTGTTTTCAACTTTTGATCCCAACCATGGCCATCCCCTTAATGAGCTTTCCTCTCAGAAAGAGGAAGAAAATCAGAGTGGGGATTATAGCTGCTATGGCCATTGCAAAAAGCTCATTGAATGGGGTAAAAAATTCACCCTCAAACGCGACCAGTCCAACGGGAATAGTCCTTAAGCGATCTGTACTGGCGACAATCAGGGGCCAGAGCAATCGATTCCAGTTGCCCATGAATGTAAAAATAGCTAAAGCGCCCAGGGCAGGCTGACACATGGGCATAATAAGTTTTAAGAAAATTCTGAACTCGCCCACTCCGTCAACACGACCCGCCTCTGCATAATCCTTCGGTATGGTAATCATGAACTGACGCATCCAGAAAATAGCGAAGGGGCTTATCATTACTGGAATGATCAAACCTCTATAGGTATTCATCCATCCTAGATTCCGAACGATAATAGCCAGCGGTACTAACGCAACCTCAAGAGGTACCATCATGGTCACCAAAACTAGTATGAATAGAGAATTTTTTCCTCTATAATCAAATTTGGCCAGGCTGTACCCGCCTAAGGAACTGAAGAAAAGCTCAGCAAGAGTAACTGTAACCGCTACAATGACACTGTTCATAAAATAGATGCCGAAATTCTTCTTAGCAAAGGGTTCAATAAAGTTTTCCGGATGTATCTCTTTAGGAATCCACTGAACGGGAATTGTAAATATTTCATCAATCGACTTCAAAGAAGAGATAAAAGTATAGACCATGGGCAGGAGAAAGATAAAAGCGAATAGAGAAGCCACGGTAATCAGCATGATTTTGTTTATGCTCTTATGTATTTTTGCAATTCTTTTATTCAACATTCAGGTTCCCTCGTACCGGTAAAATCTTCGCTGAATTAAAGTAAAAACCAGAATAATGGCCAGTGTTACCACGGACATGGCAGAAGCTAAACCCATTCTCAAATGAACAAATCCGTAGTCATAAATCAACAGGCCTATGGGCCTGGTAGCCTCTCCCGGGCCGCCTCCTGTCATGACTAAAAAGGGTGTGAATCCCCGGATGGAGTTTATCGTTCCGACAACCACTATGTAGAAGAGTGTTGGACGCATGAGGGGAAGAATAACAGAAAAAAAGCGCTTTAGGTTGCCTGCTCCGTCAATAACAGCCGCTTCAAGGACATCTTTGGGAATGGTCTGTAACCCTGCTAAGATAATAATTGAATAATACCCTACAGCAGACCAGACTGTAGTAATCGTGATACCGGCTAAGGCCATTTTCTCTGATGACAGCCAGGGGATAAACCCGATGCCAAATAAAGAAGTAATTTGCTCTATGAGCCCGAAGGGCCTGTAGAATAATTTCCAGATGATGGAGGTAACGGCCAGCGGGAAAACATAGGGCATAAAATACACGGCCTGGAAAAAACTGCTGAAGGGAATATTCTGATTTATTACTATAGCCATAAAAAAAGCCAAAACAAGGATAATTGAGAGGCGCGCTACAATATATATACCGGTTACTTTCAGAGAATTGCCGAATGAAGGCATGGTTAATATTCTAAGATAGTTTTTAAGGCCAACGAATTTAGGAGCTGATAAAATCGTATATTTGGTAAAACTAAAGGCTATAGCCGTTATGATCGGGCCCAATAAAAAAATCAGCAGGAAAATTAAGGCAGGTAAAAAAAAGAGAAATCCTGTTACTTTCAGTCTTCTCATATAAGCCGGAGCTGCTAATTCAGACATTGTTTCACCACCTTTGCTCATGTCTTCAATTTGCTGATTTGTGCTTATCTGTATAGTTTCTAAGAATTAAAAAAAAGGCGGGGGTTCTTCCCCCACCTTTATTAATCCTTTTAATCTTTTAGAGCTATGTCGATTTCGGCTTTGACCTTATCGAGGGTTGCCTTAATGTTTTTTCCGGAAAGCAGTATCTCCTGCATGGCCCTCTTTAGGGGTTCCGACACCTCGGAGTATTTTTTAAATTTGGCGAGGGGCTTAGAATATTGTATCATATCTTCCCAGAAATCAGATTGGGGTATGGTTTTGGCTCCCTCTGTCTCCGACCAACCTGCTCTCGGTATGGTATCTCCGGTTAAAAGCAGATTTCTTGAAGGGAATGATGTAATGAAATTCGCAAATTTCCAGGCTTCCGCTTTATGCGGGCTCTTCGAATAGACAACCCAGGCCCAGCCTGTGGTAGAGATGGCGGGATCCTTGCCGGGATAGGTCGGATAAGGAATAGACTTGTAAGTTCCGGGCTTAACATCGGGGAAATTCTTATAATAGCGCGGCGGTCCCCACTGTCCGCCTACGATCATGGAGATCTCACCGGTTGGGAAACCTGTGTTGTAGAAATCTAAAGAAGCAGCAATATCCTTGTCGGAGATACCTTCATCAAAGCGCCTCTTTATCTCCTCCATGGCTTTGACTCCGATCTCACCGTTCACCAGGCATTCTGATTCATCTTCATTCAGTATGGAACCGCCTAATTCCCTCATTATAGGCTCAAGTTCGAGAAGATACCAGGCTCCCGAGTGTATGAAGGGGAAGGACATGGCCTGACGCTTGATCCTGCCGCCTTCTTTTATTACCAATTTTTTACCTACCCTGTACACATCATCCCAGTATTTGGGAACATCGGTGTCCGGGTTCAACCCTGCTTCTCGAAAATGGTCAGTATTGATGAGATAGGAATAGATATTAAACTGCCAGGGCAAACCGTAGTAGGTATCACCAGCCTGATAAGTTTCAAGCGCACCCGGAGCCCACTTCTTTTTCAACTCCGCCATAGAACTTACGCCAAATTCTTTAAAAGCGATATCATCTATGGAAGCCATGGAGCCATTAACGTGGTACTCATACAGTAAACGATAGGTCATGGCAAAAAGATCCGGGGCTTCTCCTGCCGCTATAGCTGTTGGTAATTTTTTAATGTACTCAGCATGCGGGGGAGAATCGATTTCAATATTGATATTGGGATGCATTGTCTCGAACTCCTCAATATACACCCTGAATGCCTTTCCCTGTACCCCATCTGCCGGCATGTGGTTCCACCACACAAGGGTTACCGGTCCCTCTGCTGCCTCCTCTCTCTGCCCTCCGGCAAAAAGAAAAGTGCTGAGAAAGAGAAGAGAGAGCATAATCAATAGAATCCTTTTCATAAAAACCTCCTCAATTTTAATATATATCTTCCTCTTTTGCCCTCAAAAGAGGCGATTTCCACATTTAAAACTATCCTCATGGTTCGACAACAATTTCAAACGTTTGAAATTACAATTATTATACTCTATCATTACCGGCATTGCAACAATAATTTTTAAAAAACATTTTTTTCCAGCACTCCAATATCAAAATATCCTTCCCTTGACATTATTGACATGAAATATTATTGCTTTGTTATATAAACATGGTAACTATTAAGGATATCGCCAGGAAACTGAATCTTTCCTACTCAACTGTATCTCTTGCTTTAAATTCGTCCCCTTTAGTAAACAAAGATACTGCAAAGAAGGTTCGTGAAGCAGCCCTGGATATTGGTTATCAGCCCAATGCCCTTGCCAGGGGGCTGGTTTTAAATAAAAGCGCTATCATTGGAATCATTGTGCCGGATGTTACCAACCCTTTTTTCGCCGCTGTGGCCCGTGGAGCCGAAGAAGCCACTGTTGAGAAGGGATACAATTTACTCATCTGCAATACGGAATGGAAAACCGAGCTGGAATCCTGTCATCTAAGGCTGATCCAGGAAAAGAAGGTAGACGGTTTGATTTTAGCCAGTATAAACAATAAAAACCAGGTTCTTGAGGAAATAATTGCTCAAGCATTTCCTTTAGTCTTTATCAGCAGTTCATATCCCAATACGGATCTAAACTTTGTGGGCATGGATTCAGAACATGGGGGTTACCTGGCTGGAAAACACCTAACGGAATTGGATCATAAAAAAATTGCCTTTATTGGAGGAAAATTCAACAGTGAATCCGTCGAGAGCCGATATCATGGATTCCTGAAGGCTTTAAAGGAAAGCAACCTGGCTTACGATGATTCACCGACCTTAATGGGTGATTTCAGTATAGAGAGCGGCTACTCAAGCGCGCTTGAGCTGTTTGAGCAATTTCCCCGGGTTACCGCGGCTTTTGCCGCGGATGATCTCATTGCGATAGGTATATTAAAGGCCTGTAGGGAAAAAGGAATAAAGATTCCTCAAGACTTTTCTATTGTGGGCTATGATGACATATTTATAGCCTCTCTTCCGGGAATCGAGCTGACAACTGTATTTCAAGAAAAGAGACTTATGGGCAAGATGGCAGCAAATCTTCTCTTGGATCAGCTCATTTTTAAGAAAAGCCCAAAAAAGGAAAAGAAGAAAATTATACTCACACCCAGATTGGTTGTACGCAAAACTACCGGACCAGGCCCTGATTCAAGATGAAACCCTACACGATCATAGCTACCCTAAAGTTTTAGATTCACCTTCTCAACAAACTGCTTAAAGATTCTGAATCCGCCTCCCTCTGCAATCGTCTGCAGTACCTTATCCGGCCGGGTTACCCTGATGCCGGAAAGGCTGGTAACGGGGGTTCCGGTAAATGCCTCCTTTAACATCGGGGTAGAGGATCCCAGGATGGCTACTTCCCGGCAGGAAGCGGCCAGCTCCAGTAAATGATCAATGGTACTATTAATGATGGCAGTGGCGGTTATAATGGCGATCTGACTCTCAGGCAGCAGGGAATTAACTGCTTCTGCAGGCTGAGCACCGGGTTTGTGCTTTTGATCTACGGATACAACCTTGACACCAATTCTATCAAATTGCGCCATAAGGGGCAAAAAGCAGCCTACCATGCATACCTGATCGTCCCGCTCAATATGAAGGATATCCAGAATATCCCCCTGAATAAATTCCGGAGGAGGATTCACACTTGCTAAAAGTGCATTAATCGTTGCCAGGGCCAACGAAGAGGCAAGCAAGTCCCCGGCCCCCAGATGGGTAATGATATCGGCAGCTCTTCTGCCGCTTAAGGGTATATCAGGCTTAAGTATATTATGCCCGCAGGGATGCATTTCGGGGAAGGTGAAAGAGACGCCGGCTGCTCCATTATCAAGCTGTACACACGAATATATAAGACCCAGATGGACCCTCTCAAGCTTATAATCCTGAGCCGATTCTTTCATTGTATCAACTATTCTTTCAGCAAGACTCAAAACCACTCCCATTTATACAGTTTGCCGGCATTCCACTCTTCACCCTTACCTCTTATTTAACCCTTGATTCAAGATATCTCTCAATAGTCTCCGCATCTACAAACTGTAATTCTACTGCAATCTTTCCGAACAACTTGTCATGACCGTGTTTTTCTCTTTTTGCCTCAAGAACTTTCTTAACCTGCTCGGGTGTCATGGCCCCGATCCGGACCAATCCTTCACCGATTCTCTCACCAAGTATTTCTGATGCCATATCTAATCCTGTAATACAAATCTACCATCTTATTTAGGACGGCATTTTATTATTAAATATTTCCCGGCTAAAATCAATCATAAATTTATTACACTTTATTTCATGGCAATGACCGGGGGAACATGCTATAAAAATGAAATGAAACATAAACCGGTTAAAGGAGGATAGGATGAGCTTTGATCTGTTGATAAAAAATGCAGGGACACGATTTTCAAAAGACAAGCTCCTGGATATCGGCATCCGGGACGGCAGGATCGCTAAGATCGGAGTTAGCCTAAAAGAAGGGGCAAATCAGGAGATCGATGCTTCCGGAAAACTTGTAACCGAATCTTTTGTAAACGGCCATTTGCACCTATGCAAGGTCTATACCCTGACCATGGTTAGTCAGAAGGCCCTGACATCTTATCAGGGGGAGTCCATGGGCAAGGCCATGACCGCCATTGAGCTGGCCTCCGAGGTGAAGGAACAGTACAACGAAAGCTGGATCATTGAGAATGTACGCAGAGCCCTCACATTGGCCAATAAATATGGTAATACCCATATCCGCGCCTTCGCGGACACGGATACAAAGGCGAAGCTCGAGGGAGTTAAAGCCCTGATCAGGGCAAAAGAAGAGTTTAAAGATTCAGTTGAAATCCAGGTTGTTGCCTTCCCGCAGGACGGCGTGGTCAGGGATCAGGGGGCCGAAGACTACATTCGCAAGGCCATGGAGCTCGGAGCCGACGTGGTGGGGGGTATCCCCTGGATTGAGTATACAGATGAGGATGCTCAGAAGCATATAGATCTGATGTTTGACCTGGCTAAAGAATACGACCGGGATATCTCCATGCTCATTGATGATGCCGGAGATCCCGGCTTAAGAACCCTGGAAATGCTGGCCGTAAAGACTATTCGGGAAGCATGGCAAGGGAGGGTTATGGCCCATCATGCCAGGGCCATGCAGCTCTACCCTGAGCCCTACTTCAGAAAGATAGCCGCCCTGCTTAAGAGGGCCCAAATAGGTGTGGTCAGCGATCCTCATACCGGGCCCCTTCATGCCCGGGTGCGTGATTTGTACGACGACGGAGTCGCTATTGCCCTGGGCCAGGATGATATTGCCGACGCATACTATCCCTTTGGCAGAAATAATATGCTGGAAGTGGCATTTTTAGCCTCACATCTCATGTGGATGACTACCTTTAAGGAGATGGAAATCCTCTACGATCTCATTACAACCAATGCCGCCCAGGCAATGGCCATCAAGGATTTTAAATTGAAAGAGGGAAACAAGGCGAACCTTGTAGTGCTGAATGCGGAGAATGTGTGGGAGGCCCTGACCGCTCATGATGCCCCGCTTTACGTTATCAAGGACGGAAGGGACGTAACCTTAAGAGAATAGATAAAAAAGAACTCTGGCTGCGTAAAGAGATTTTTCCGTTTCTGTTAGCTATCCGCCCTTCTCCTCCCTCCGGTAGGGCTTAAGCAGACCGGCGGGCACGCTTGCCTTCCTGGAAACTCCTACTAAGACCACAATGGTCAAGAGGTAGGGGATCATCAGAAATATATCGAAGGCAACCCTGAACCCTAAACCCTGTAGTCTCAGTTGAAGCCCGTCCAGAAAGCCGAAGATAATGGCTCCCAGGGCGCCTTTTAAGGGGTCCCAGTTTCCAAAAATGACCATGGCTATGCTGACCCATCCCCTGCCCCCAATTACATCGATCAGGAACATATTTTGATGCGCCAGTGTAAGGAATGCGCCGCCCGTACCCATTAAGGCACCGCCTGCTACAAGACACAAGGTCCGGGTAAGATTAACATTAACTCCCACAGTATCGGCGGCCAGTGGATTCTCCCCTACTGTACGGATTTTCAATCCGATCTTTGTCTTATATAAAATAATCGAGATAAGGGGGATCAACAGCAGGGCAATGTAGGTCAGCATATATTGATCGAACAGACCCGGGCCAATTACCGGTATCTTTGAAAGAAGGGGTATGGCCACCTGGGTGAAGGGCTGTACGATAGGGGGAATCACAGGGGAGCCAAAATGAAGCCGGTAGATAAACATGGCAAGGCCGCTAGAAAAAAGGGTAATGCCCAAGCCCGATACATGCTGGCTTAAACCCAGAAACACGGAGAGAAAAGCCATGAGCAGGGCCAGTATCATGCCTACTAAAGCTGCAGCCAGCACACCCACCCACAGGGATCCTGAGATAAAGGTAACTAAGAATCCGGTCATGGCGCCCATGAGCATGATTCCTTCGATTCCCAGATTTAAGACCCCGGAGCGCTCTACCAGGATTTCCCCGATGGTGGCGAATATGATAGGCGTGGCCATCCTCATGGTAGCACCGATCAATCCGGTAATAAAGGCTATATTGAGAATCTCACCAATCACTTTCGCAACACCCTTATCCTAAATTCAGTAAAAAGCAGGAAGACCAGCATCACCATCAGAGCCATACCCTGGATCACCTCAGCAATATAGTAGGGGACACCAGTCATCCGGCTCATGGTCTGGGCGCCTACAATAATTACGCTGAAGAAGAGGGAGGAGAAAAGCACACCAACAGGATGAAGGTTGCCCAGCATGGCGATGACGATCCCGGAATAGCCGTATCCCGGGGAGATATCCTTGATAAGGCGGTACTGGATAGCGCAGAGCTCTCCGACACCGGCTAATCCTGCCAGGCCGCCTGAGATAAGTGCCGTCAATAATATAACAGAGGTGGTATTGATGCCACCAAAATGCGCCGCCTTTATGTTCACCCCAACCGCTTTGGACTGATAACCGAATATTGTCTTTTTATTGATGAACAAGATGATCAGGACAGCGATAAAAGCCAGCGGAATGCCCAGGTGAAAGCGGGATTTCGATAAAAGCATGGGATACTTGGCAGCCTCAATGATCTCAGAAGATCTCGGCCAGCTTGAGCCGGGCTGCTGCAGGGGACCGAAAAGTAGGGCGCCCATAATGTGGATCATTACATAGTTCAACAGGAGGGTGGAAACCACATCATCTACCCTTAATTTTGTCTTGAGAATGGCCGGTATCGAAGCCCAGAGTCCCCCTGCTAAGAAACCGGAGATCATGACGATTGGGAGAAGCATAAAGCCCGGTACTCCTGTAAAATAGATTCCTGCCCAGGTTGCCGCGAGGGCTCCTGCCAGAAGCTGGCCCTCGGCCCCTATATTCCAGAACTTGGCCCTGAAGGCAAAGGCAACGGCCAGGCCGGTAAAGATCAGGGGACTGGCCTTCACAAAGGTCTCCAGCAGATTGAACCGCGTGCCTAAAGCACCGTAGAAAAGGAAATAGTAGGATTTCCACAATTTTCCTCCGGCAATCAGTATCGGAATGGCGGAAAGAATAAGGGTCACTATAATGGCGGCAATCGGGATGAGAATTCTCGCCCACCCCGGAAGGGGTTCCCGCTTGACAATTCTTATGCTGATCATTTTCTTACCCCGCTCATCCAGAGACCGATCTGTTCCCTGGAAGCCTCCCCTATCGGAACATCCCCCATTATTCTTCCCTCATACATCACGACTATCCTGTCGCATAGAGTGAATATCTCATCTAAGTCTTCAGAAATCACAATAACCCCGGCGCCTCTTTCCTTTTCCTGCAGTAAACGCTTGTGAATGTACTCCATGGCGCCAACATCAAGCCCCCGGGTAGGCTGGGATGCGACCACCAGGGTCGGCTCTCCTGAAAGCTCTCGAGCCAGGATAAGCTTCTGCAGATTTCCCCCGGATAAGCTCCTGGCCGCCGCATCCCTTCCTGCGGTTTTTATGCCGTATCCCCTGATGAGGTGATCGCTGAACTGATGTATTTTATTGAAGCTCAGCAGGCCACTGCGGTGAAAGCCGGGTGAAACATGATTTTCTAAAATGAAATTTTCCTCCACTGTAAGCTCCATCAGGAGGCCTGTTTCAATCCTGTCTTCCGGAATCCGGCCCATGCCCAGATTAATGGCTGAAACGGGACTTCCGGCACGTAAAAGCCGGCCGCCTATCTTAATGCTGCCCTTAACGGGTTCCCGAAGTCCGAAGAGTACCTCAGACAGCTCGGTCTGGCCGTTCCCGGATACACCTGCGACACCCAGGATTTCCTTTTTCCGCACCAACAGTTTGAGATTCTTGACCGCTTCCAGGCCTTTATCGTTCAATGCGGTGAGGCCTTCTATTTCGACAACAGGTTCACCAGGGGTGATCCTCTTTTTTTCAATTCTCTCTAAAAGATCCCTGCCCACCATGAGATTGGCCAGTTCCCTTACATCTGTCTTGCCGGTCTTTCTCTCCGCTGCAACCTCCCCTTCCCTCAAGACCACGATGCGGTCCGAGATCTCCATCACCTCATTCAGCTTATGAGATATGAATACCACGGACCTTCCCTCTTCAGCCAGGTGTTTTAAGGTTTTAAACAACTCCACAGTTTCAGATGGAGCAAGCACAGCTGTGGGCTCGTCCATTATCAGTATATCCACCTCCCTGTAGAGGGATTTTAGAATTTCCACCTTCTGCTGCTGGCCCACGGACAGTGTCCAGACCCTGGCCTCAGGATCAATCTGAAGCCCGAATCTCTTTTGGATCTCAAGAAGCCTATCCCGGGCCGATCTTAAGTCTAAAAAAAATCCCCTTCCTGAGTCCGTGCCGATAATGATATTTTCTAATACAGATTGAGAGGGGACTAAGGTAAAGTGTTGATGAATCATACCCACTCCACGGGCGATTGCATCTTTGGGAGAGGAAAGATCAGCCTTTTCCCCTTTTATGAAAATCTCTCCCTGATCGCAGGTATAGTAGCCGAAGAGGATGTTCATTAAAGTGGTTTTTCCCGCTCCGTTTTCACCTAGCAGGGCACAGATTTCTCCTGCAAAGATATCGAAGTTGATATTTCTGTTGGCCGTGACATCTAAAAACCGTTTGGTGATGGAGCGCATTTGTACTACAGGCTGCTCTTTATTCTCTGTCACCAAAGCACCTCAATAATAGAATTTTAATGAAAAGAAATTAGAAACCCGGCAGATCACACTGCCGGGTTATGTACAAGATCTCAGTCGGAGATGGGCGGCTCTTCATCAACAGCAACTCTGAAAGTCCCGTTTAGAATTTTCTCCTCAAGGGTTCTGACTTCCTTAATAACGCCTGCAGGCAGCTTCTGTTCAAAGCCGTGAAAAGGAGCAAGTCTTGACCCACCTTTTGCCATCATGGACCATTCACCCAGATCCATAGATACCCAGGCATCTTTCCGGATCATTTCAATACAGAACATAATGGTTGGATACATGTCCCATACCGGGCCTGAAATGACTACTTCCGGTGCAAGCTCATTCTGATCGGACATGTTGCCGAAAGCCAGCACACCCTTCTCTTTACAGGCTTCAAATACGCCGAAGCGCTCGGCATAAATCAGATCCGCCCCTGCCTCAATCTGGGCCAGGGCGGCTTCTTTGGCCTTGGGAGGATCAAACCACCCTCCGATGTAGGCTATTTTAACCTTGACATCGCGATTAACCGAAAGAGCGCCTGCCTTAAAGGAATTCACCAGCCTGTTCACCTCGCCGATTGGTATTGCGGCCACAACGCCAAGTACATTGGTCTTGGTAAGCCTGCCTGCAATAACGCCGCAGAGATAGGCTGGTTCATGAATCCAGTTATCAAACACGGAGAAATTGGGGGCAACCGGGCCGAACTCCGATCCAAAGGCAAAAGCGATCTCAGGATAATCCTTTGCCACCCTCCTGGAGGGATCCTCACCCGCTAAAAAGGCATCTCCCACGATCAGGTCAAATCCTCTTTCAGCATATTCCCTTACCACTTTTTCAAAATCGGCTGCAGCGATCTTTTCTGTAAACTCGTATTCTAAGCCCAACTCTTTCTGAGCTCTAAGACAGGCCTGATGGATCACTCCGTCCCATGGTTCCTCGATAGCAGTCTGAAAAATGGCAGCGACACGGAAGGCGCCCTCTTCTTCCTTTACCTCCTGCTTGCCCCCGGCAAAGCCTGAAGATACCGAAAGGAGAACAATCAGGATAACTAATGCTGCTCTTTTCATACATACCTCCTTTATATTAATATTTTTCTTTAGAATATAATTATATTTCTTTACGGTTACACAGTCAAATGAATAACTCAATATAGTGCGTATCTTTTAAGAAATCTTGAGAGTCTCAGGGCCCTCTCTTTTGATTAGCTTGCTATTGCTTTAAATATCTTTTAATAATAAAGCTCAAGCAGAAGGAGGCCGTATGGCAACGATCACAGAAGAGTATAAAAAAAAGCATCCAACATCCTTAAAGCTCTATGAGGAGGCAAAAGCAAGCATGCCCAGCGGTGTAACGCACGATGTACGCTATTTAACTCCTTTTCCGATTTATATGTCTCACGGCAAGGGTCCACGAAAATGGGACGTAGACGGTAATGAATACATCGGTTATGTCATGGGGCATGGAGCGCTGATTTTGGGTCATTGCCACCCGGAGATTGTCGCTGAAGTCAACAAGCAGATAAGCATAGGAACCCATTTAGGGTTTAACACTAAATTGGAATTACGCTGGGCTAAGGCAATACAAGCCTTAATGCCTTCTATTGAAAAGGTCAGGTTTCACAGCTCGGGTACCGAAGCGACCCTTATGGCCTTTAGATTGGCACGGGCCTTTACCGGAAAAAGCAAAATTATAAAGTTTATCAACCACTTTCACGGCTGGCATGATTATGTTGCTGCTGCTGCCGGAAAATACACCAGTGCCGGAATACCCAAAAAAACAGCTGAGACAATGATTATGCTGCCTGCCGGTGATATCGGAATGGTAGAGAAGCAGCTTAAAAAGGATAATGATATTGCCGCTGTTATCCTTGAGCCAACCGGTGCAAAGGGGGGAGCCCTTCCGTTAAGACCCGAGTTCCTGGCCCAGCTCCGTGAAGTAACAGAAAGGTACGGTGTTTTACTGATCTTTGATGAGGTGGTGACAGGATTCCGGGTCTCTCCCGGAGGCGCCCAGGAGAAGCTTAATATCAAACCGGATTTGACCACTTTAGGAAAAATCGTAGCAGGTGGATTTCCCGGTGCCGCTGTAGGGGGTAAAGCAGAGATCCTGGATATGACCGCCTTCCGTAACGATCCGGATTGGAATGGGTACAGTCGAGTTGCTCACCCGGGAACCTATAATGCAAATCCAATGAGTGCTGCGATAGGATCGCGCTGTTTAGAATTGATCGCCAGTGAGCCGATAAATAAGCAGGCAGATGAAGCTTCAGTCCTCCTGAAAAAGGGATTGAATGAGGTTATAAAAAGCCTCGGTGTCTCCGCTTTCTCACATGGTTACGGCGCTTTAGCCTACATGGTCTTTGGAATTGACTACCACGGAGATCTCGATATCTGTGCGGTACCTCATGAGCAGCTTTTAAAATCCCTTAACTCTGAGGCCCTCCCGGCATTCAGACGGGCCATGCTTAATGCGGGTGTGGATGTCATGGGCGGGCATCAGTTTATTCTATCTTCAACTCATAAGAAAAAGGAAATAGAGGAAACCGCGGATGCCTTTGAGAAAGCTGTGAGCCAGATGAAAACCGAAGGATGTTTGTAAATCAATCGGAGTTCACTGCAGTTTAAGACCGCAATATGTGCAATACAACTAAAGAATATAATCATTAAGGAGCCGGATTATGGGTAAAAAATACCGTACGGTTCAATTCGGATGCGGCCCGATAGGTTGTTATATCGTTAAATTCAGTGTAGGCCGATCCAATATTGAATTAGTCGGAGCTGTGGATATTGCACCGGATAAAGCGGGCAAAGATCTGGGAAAAGCAGCCGGATTGGATAAAGAGCTTGGGATAACTATCAGCGACCATGCAGAGGCCCTCCTTAAATCGGTAAAACCGGATATTGTGATTCACACAACCGGGTCGAAGTTTGATGTAGTCTATGAACAGCTGGCGAGTATAGTTAAATCCGGAGTTAATGTTGTATCGACCTGTGAAGAGCTCTCTTTTCCTTATGTGAAACACTCAGAGCTTGCCGTCCGGCTCGATGATATGGCAAAGACCCATAATGTCACCGTACTGGCCACAGGTATAAATCCCGGATTCCTTATGGATGCCTGGCCCCTATTTATGACCGGAGTATGCAAAGAGGTTAAGGCGATAAGGGCGACACGTATACAGGATGCTTGTTCGCGCCGTATACCCTTTCAGCAGAAAATCGGCGCAGGATTAACTGCTTTAGAATTTCAGAAGCGTGTAGACGGGGGGAGCTTTGGACACGTAGGAATGCCTGAATCCATATCCATGATCGCCGGTGCACTGGGATGGGAGATAGAAAAGATCTCTGAAACAATTGAACCTGTGATAACTGATAAGGTTGTAAGCAGCAATTATATCACTGTACCGGCCGGAAGGGCGGCGGGAATCAGGCAGCTTGCCTGTGCTTATAGGGGAGGAGAGCCAGTTATTTCCCTGGAGTTTCAGGCCTATCTCGGGGCGCCGGAATCGTATGATTCAATTACAATTACCGGTACTCCTAACATTGATGTAAAAGTACCAGGTGGAATCCATGGAGATATTGGTACAGCATCCATCGTGCTCAATGCCATTCCCAGAGTCGTTGAAGCACCGGCTGGTCTTCATACTATGAAAGATATGCCTATCGTGGTTTGCTCATCAGACATCTTGAGTTGATGCGTTTACTTGACCCAAACTGTTGATCATTTTAAGATTCAAAGAAGCAAGAATGTATAAATTGAGGAGGTCATGATGGCCTTAAAATATGTCGGTGAATCTGTTAAGCGTGTTGATGCCCTGCAGAAGGTAACAGGCGCTGCCAGATATGTAGATGATATCAGTGTGCTGCGCATGCTTCACGCAAAGGTCCTGCGTGCCGGTGTGCCTCATGCTAAAATTCTCTCCCTTAACACTTCGGAGGCGGAAAAACAGCCCGGCGTGGTCAAGGTAGTTACAGGCAAGGACTGCAAGATTCTTCTCGGGACCTGCCTCTGGGATCAGCCGCCTATTGCCGTAGAAAAGGTCAGGCATGCGGGTGAAGCTGTGGCCGTTGTTATTGCTGAAACACTTCTTCAGGCTTCAGCCGCCCTAAAAAAAATCAATGTTAAATATGATCCCCTTCCATTTGTTCTTGATCCGATTAAGGCGGTCTTGAAAGACGCACCGGTCATCCATGAGCGCAACGGGGAGTATAAGCGGGTTGATTATGTGGTCCACCCGGTTAAGGGAACAAATATCTTCCATCACTACAAGCTGCGCAATGGGAACGTGGAGAAGGCCTTTGCCGAATCGGATGTTATTATTGAAGAAAATTTCGAATTCCCCTTAAGCAGCCACTGTGCCATTGAGCCACACGGCGCTATATGCCGCTTCCTTACCGACGGGAGCATTGAGATCTGGGCAAGCAACCAGGCGCCCTTTGTGCTCAGGGATGTTCTATCCGATATGTTTAAGATTCCCACCGCCGGGGTGCGTGTCCATATTCCTTATCTGGGCGGGGGCTTTGGCGGGAAATCCGATGTGAGTATTGAGCCTTTAGTTGCCTATGCGGCCAGCTTCGTTCCCGGTTACGCCGTTAAGCTGGTGCTTTCGCGAAAAGAGGTTTTTACCAGCAGCCTTTTAGGCCGCGGCATGAAAGGAAGGATGAAAATCGGAGCCAGGGCTGATGGATCCCTCACTGCATTGGAAGCAGAGATGTACTTTTCAGACGGAGCCTATGGAGATACCGGCTGGCCGGTTGACACCGTAGCCGGGCATAACTGTACCGGGCCTTATCACTTTCCTCACTACCGGGTTGATTCTTATGGAGTGTATACAAACTCTCCGCCGGTGGGGGCTTACCGCGGATACGGTCACCCGGAGGGGCAGTTCATGGTGGGAAGGATGCTGGATATCCTGGCCCGGAAGCTGAAAATGCCCCCCTGGGAACTGATGAAGAAGAACTTCCTTAAGGAGGGTAAGAAAAATGCCTTAGGCCAGACCATTAAAAAGAGTCACGGGGACCTTTTTCAGTGTCTTGATGAAGTAAAAAAGGCCGTCTTTGACACCGAAAAACCAGCAGTGGATGCGAAATATCTGTACGGGCGTGGTGTGGCGGCCATGATGAAGTCCCCGAAAATGGCAGCCAACTCCTCCTCCTGCTGCCAGCTAAAGATGAGCTCCGATGGGAGTGTATTTATCAACTTAGCCGGAATCGAGATGGGCCAGGGTGTCCAGACCGTGTTTACCCAGATGGCTGCAGAAGCCCTGAAGATACCAATCGATAAAGTCCGGGTTAATCAGGATGTGGACACCCAATTCAGCCCCTGGGACTGGCAGACCGTAGCCTCGATGCAGACCTACCGCGGCGGACGGGCTATTGTACAGGCATGCGAGCGAGCCGTGACCCAGCTTAAAGCCTATGCCGCAGCGGCATTAGACTGTTCCCCTGAGGAGATCGAATACGACGAAGGGGGATATTTCAGGCGTAATGATCCCTATAAACAGCTCTCTGTCGGCTCCTTAGCCAG